>JADLBG010000330.1 GCA_020847895.1 Bryobacterales bacterium | reverse complement strand
TTTGATGATCCGCAGCGCTTCCGCGAATGCGAATACCAGTTCGACGGCGCGCACGACAATGCTCCGGAAGGGGTTGTTGCAGGGCGCGGAAAGTCCGCACTCACGAGCCGCCTGCCGCGCGACGGGCGGGAGCCGGTCGAAGTTGAGAGCGAAACGCGCCATCGGCCCTACAAGATAAGCTCCGCGGCCGCGAACTACTGATTGCAGGGCATTGGAGTGTTCCACGTGGTACTCGCTGAAGTGCTGATCGTACAGATCGACATCGATGTCAATCCCTTTGCTCGACTCCACTCTGCCTTCGTTGAACGGGTATTCGTTGGGATGAGACAGGGAGACGAACTCGTAGTCCTGCACGAAATCCGGAAACTCGAGCGCGGAGGCAAAGCGCGCCGTCTTGACCGACGCATCGAGGCCCCACTCCAGATCATCGGCCAGTGCCCGGAGTTCCTGCCGGGAAGGAACGCGATAGAATCCGCCCACCGCCACCGAAACCGGATGGATCTCCCTCCCGCCAATCAGAGACACGATGCGGTTTCCGATCTTCTTGATGCGCAGGCCCTGCTCCACCAGTTCCCTGTGATCGCGCGCCATGCGGATGGCATCGGCGTAGCCGAGAAAATCCGGCGCATGCAGCATGTAGATGTGAAGCGCGTGGCTCTCGATCCACTCTCCGCAATAGAAGAGCCTGCGCAGAAGGCGGACGGCGGGGTCGATGGTAATGCCTAGCGCGCTCTCAATGGCGTGGACGGCGCTCATCTGGTAGGCGACGGGACAGATTCCACAGATCCGCGCCACCAGGTCCGGCAGTTCCGAAAAGTGACGCCCGCAAACGAACGCCTCGAACAACCGAGGGGGCTCAAAGATCTTGAGTTGTACGTCCACCACCTTGTCTCCGCTGAGCTTCACCGCCAGCGCGCCCTCGCCTTCCACTCGAGCAAGATAGTCCACTTTGATGGTGCGTGTCTTCATCTCATTCGCACTCCTCGCCCGCCTTGCGAAACTCCCACGCCCAGGCGTTGAAGCCCCGGTAGGCGCGCCGGATCTGGCTTCCGTCCTTGCCGAGAATGCGGAATTGGTCCGTGAGGGCGGCCGTGTTGGGGGTTTCCATGGGCCCGTAACAGCCATAGCAGCCGCGGCCATAGGCCGGACAAATGGCTCCGCAGCCCGCCTGCGTGACCGGTCCGAGGCAGGCAACGCCCTGAGCCACTGCGATGCAGACGTTTCCCCGCCGTTTGCATTCCACACACACGCTGTAGGTGGGAATATTCAGTTTGCGCCCGATGAGCGCCGCGGAGATCACCTCGAGCAGATGATTCTTATTGATGGGGCAGCCGCGCAGTTCGAAATCCACCGGCACATGCTCGGCGATCGGGGTGGACAGGCTCAGCGTCCGGATGTACTTCGGCGTCGCGTAAACCGCGCGCACATATTCGGCGGTGTCCACCCAATTGCGCAGCGCCTGAATGCCCCCCGCGGTGGCGCAGGCGCCGATGGTGATCAGCGTGCGGCATTGCTTGCGCACTTTCTGGATGCGCCCGGCGTCATGGTGGGTGGTGATGGAGCCTTCCACCAGGCCGATGTCATACGGCCCTTTGAGCATGGCCCTGCTGGCTTCGGGAAAATACGCAATGTCCACCGCCGCGGCGACTTCCAGCAGTTCGTCCTCGGCGTCGAGGAGGCTCAACTGGCATCCATCGCAGGAAGCGAACTTAAAGACCCCGATTCGAGGTTTGCGGCGTTTAGAGTTCATAGATCCACAGCAGCGGCTTCATCTTTTCATAAGAGAAGACCGGGCCGTCCTTGCAGATGAAATACGGGCCGAACTGGCAGTGGCCGCAGAAGCCGGCGGCGCACTTCATGTTGCGCTCCATGGTGAGGTAGATTTGCGAGGCCGGCAACTGGTGATTCTTCTCGATTTCCGCGCACACGTAGCGCATCATGATTTCCGGCCCGCAAAGCATGGCGATGGTCCGCTCCGGCACGAGGCGCACATAGCGGAAGAGGGTGGTCACGACGCCGACGCGCCCGCGCCATCGCAAATCACCGTGGTCCACCGTCGTCAGCGCGTGTGTCTCCATCTGACGGCTCCAACTTCGAAAATCGGTGCGGTAGAGGAGGTCCTTTGGGCTCCGCGCGCCGTAGAGGATGGTGAGGCGTCCATAAGCATCGCGATTGTTGAGAACGTGGTAGATCACGGCGCGCAAGGGTGCAAGCCCGATGCCGCCGGCCACAATCAGCACATCCTTGCCGCGGGCCGCTTCCACCGGCCACGCCG
Source organism: Bryobacterales bacterium (assembly GCA_020847895.1). Classification (GTDB taxonomy): domain Bacteria; phylum Acidobacteriota; class Terriglobia; order Bryobacterales; family Bryobacteraceae; genus CADEFT01. Next base: position 6,836 of record JADLBG010000330.1, on the reverse strand, counting down.
AGCCGAATGGACCACGCACGCCCACCCAGTCCCCGGCACGCAGTTTCACAAGGGACCCGGTGGCCTTCCCCACTGCCCGGACCGTATACACCAACTGACCCGGCACACCCGGATCGCCGCTGATGGAGATGGGAAGTTCGCCCACGCCGAAGACATAGAGCATGCTGAACTGGCCCGGCGCGAACTCTCCGCTCGCCTCTTCGGGAACCTCCAGCGTGAGCGTGAAGGTGTCATGGGTTTCGCGCTTGACACGCAGGATGCGGTGCGGCGCCGGCGCCATCGGGTCGCCTCCGCGGACCCCGGCGTCACGAACGAGCGGCAGCATAGACGTCCAGAAGTTGCAGACGGGTGGCCTGCAGGCGGTTATCCACGACGTAGGCAAAGCGCTTCAGCAATTCGTAGCCGAGATCATGATTTTCATCGCACTTCCTGCGCAGGCAGCGGCCGTCGAGAGCCAGGGCGCGTACCGGCTCCACGGCGCGCATGTCAAACCGCCAGAGGTGCGGCGGCACGAGCCAGGAGAAGCCGAGGATGTCTCCGTCCTCGAGCGTGAGAATCACCAGGGGCGGGCGCTGGGGCGTACGGATCTCGAGCGCCACCTTTCCCTTGCGGATGAGAAAAAAGCTGGTGGCGTCCTCCCCCTCGCGGCCAAGGTAGGCTCCGGCTTCGAAGCGAACGTTGGAAGCGCAGCCGACCAGAATGTCCAGGTAGGCTTTCTCTATCCCCTCGAAGAAGGGGTGTTCGGAAAGTATCTTCTCAAGATTCTCCATTGCGGTTCTCTCGACGCTTCGGCGCCCGTGTGGGTGTGTCCCGAATGGCGCGGACCTCCGCGGTGAGATCGATTCCCACCGGGCACCAGGTAATGCACCGCCCGCAGCCGACGCAGCCGGAACTGCCGAACTGGTCGATCCACGAAGCGAGCTTGTGGGTGAGCCACTGGCGGTAGCGCGACTTGACGCTTCTTCTCACGCTGCCGCCATGAATATAGGAAAAGGATAGCGTGTAGCAGGAATCCCAGCGCCGCCACCGCTCCGCATGCTCGCCCCTCACATCGCTTACATCCTCCACATTCGTGCAAAAGCACGTGGGACAGACCATCGTGCAATTGCCGCAGCTCAGGCACCGCCCGGCGACATCGTCCCAGCGCGGATGCTCCCAGTTGGCATACAGCAGGTCATGCAAGCCTTCCGTCTCGATGCGCCGGTGGATCTGGCTTGCCGCATGCTCCGCCATCTTCTCCGCGATTTCGGAATCGGCCGGTCCGGCCTGCCGCGCCCGCAACTGCCCGAGAACAGCGAAGCCTTGCTCGCTCCCCGCCTCGATCAGGAACTCGTGACGCTCGCCTTCGAGTATCTCCGTGATTGCCAGATCATAGCCCTGCCGCGCGCGAGGGCCCGTTCCCATGGACGTGCAAAAACACGTGGGGGCCGCCTGCGCGCAGTTGACGGCGATCAGGAACAGATTCTTCCTCCGCGCTTCGTAGATGGGATCGGCAAAGCGGTCTCCCACGAGCACACGATCCTGCACGGCAATCGCCGCCAGTTCGCAGGCGCGGACTCCGAGAAACGCATAGCGCGGCGGGGGATCGGCCTGCTTCAGAATCTTCAATAACCCGTTCTCGCGCCGCGCCTCGAGCAAGCGCACTTCCGGCGGATGCAGATACTTCTTCCAACTCTGCGGGCCGAGGTTGTACCCGAACAGGGCATCGTCGCCGCGGCGCTTAAGGCGGTAGCGTCCGGCTTCCTGTTCCTCCGTCCAGCCGCGCGGAAGATCGTCGATGGATTCCACGCGCTCATAAACGATGGCGCCGTCACGCACGGTGGGGCCGATCACCCGCCACCCCTGCCGTTCCAGCAGGGAGATCAATTGCCCTATTGACGGCAGATCCACCAATCCCGCTAAGCCTTCCTCCCGGGAACTCATTCCGTGCTCCTCCGAACATTCCAGGCTAGCGAATCCCGCCCGCGGACGCCAGCGTGGCGATATACTTGTCCGTTACAACTCGCAACAGGAGTGAGACTCCCGTGTTCACCAAACGTCTTTGGCCTGCCGCGCTGCTGGTTGCCGCCATCGTTGCCGGATTCGCCGCTTATGCCGCTTTCCAGGGGCGGCAGCCCCCCGCCGCCGGCCAATACGCCCACCCAGAAGCGGTGCTGCTATGGTTCGGCGCGAACGCCTCCGCCGAGGAGCGCTACGACGGCAGCGCGGCGGTGACGGGAGGAACGCTGCTCTCCGTGGCGGGCCGCCACTTTTCCCAAGGCGACTCGGTGTCGGGAAACGGGTGGCGCGCGGTGACGCGCCGGGACGCGGTGGCGCCCTACGCCGACGTTCACTATACCGAGTTGCGGCCCGGCGCCGTGCCGGAAGTCCGGCATCAGCCCGTGGGCGTGTTTCTTTACCTGGATGCTCCGCCCACGGCCGGCGTCAAGGTGGACACGGCGCAAGGAGCCTTCGAATTCGGACTGTCCGATTTAGGACAAGAGCCGCGCGCCTTCCTGCAAGGGAAAGCGCTGGTAAGCCGCGTCCCGTTTCCCGAAAAGCTCACTACGGACACGTATGAAGATGACGAGCCGGCCATCGCTTCTTTCGCCGGGTCGGTAGCCGTTGCGTGGGTGGCCTATAAGGATCGCGCCGACCGGGTTCTGGTGCGCACCCGCGGCGCCTCGGGCTGGCCGGCTCCCGAAGAGGTGACGCCGCGGCCCGCCGACATTTTCCGCGGTTCCCTCACCGCCACTCCCAATGGGACGTTGTGGGCCTTCTGGAGCCAGCGCGAGGGAGACCGCTGGTTCCTTTGGGGCCGCGCGAAATCAAACGGCGCATGGGCCGCGCCGGAGCGCATCAGCGATGCCGGCTCGGCAACATTCCATGGCGCGGCGTCTTCTCCGGATGGAACGGTCTACGTGGTGTGGCAGAGCTTTCGCGACGGGCAATCGGACATCTATCTGCGCGCCTGGCGCAATGGCGCCTGGCAGCCGGAGGTGCGCGTGAGTGAATCGAAGGCGAACGACTGGGAGCCGGCGGTGGCCGCTTCTTCCAATGGAACGGCGTTCGTCGCCTGGGATTCCTACGACAAGGGGAATTACGACATTCATTTCCGCTCCTACGCCGATGGAAAGCTCTCCGAACTGAAGCGCGTCACCGAGGGGCCGCGCTTCCAGGCCCACGCCACCGTCGCCGTCGACCCGCAAGGCCGGCCCTGGCTCGCCTGGGATGAAGGCGGCGTCAATTGGGGCAAGGACCAGGGATTTCTCATTCCGACGCCGCTGGCCGCTCCCCTGCACCAGCAGCGCTGGATCAAGGTCGCCTTCCTCGAGGGCAACCAGTGGCAGGAGCCGTGGCCTTTGCTCGAAGACAGCCTTCCCCCCGGGATGAAGAAGAACGCCGAGCACCCGCGGTTGCTGGTTTCCAAGGGCGGATCCGTGACTCTGGCCTTCCGTCATTGGACGCGGCGCAACTCCCGCACCATCGGCTCCCCCATTGTCTGGGAGAATTACCTCGCCACGTACAACGGCCGGAATTGGTCCTATCCGGCAGCCGTGCCGGAGAGCGGGAGTTGGATTGAGAAACTGCCGGCTCTGACCGCGGATGCAAATGGAGAATTGTGGGCCGCGTGGATGACCGACAACCGGCCGTTCGCCACCATGATCCCCGCCAACGCGGATGTATACGCCGCGAAGATCGGCCCGGCAGGGAACCTTGACGGCGGCCAGGTCGCCAAGCGCCCCTACGTCGAGCCGTTCGAGGAAGCGATTCCGGTGCATAATAACGACGCGAGCGACGTAAGAGCAATTCGCGCGGCAGCCATCACCTCGGAAGGCAAGACCTACCATATCTACCGCGGCGACATGCACCGGCACACCGATATTTCTCAGGATTTCAAGTACGACGGGTCGCTGTTCGAGGTGTACCGCTACGCGCTTGACGCGGCGGGTTTCGACTACATTGCGCCCACGGACCATCAAGCGGGATACGATCAGGAGTACTCCTGGTGGCAGGGACAAAAGTACGTCGATTTGTTTTATGTCCGCGATCATTTTGTCCCCCTGTTCGCCTATGAGCGGAGTTTGAAGTATCCGAATGGCCATCGGAACGTGGTATGGGCCAAGCGCGGCTTCCGGACGCTGGCGATCCCGCCAGAGGAGGCATCGGGGCAGGCGGGGGCCAGGAAGCTCTACGATGTGCTCCATCAGACCGGCGGCATCTCGATGCCGCACTCCTCCGCCACCGATCAGGGCACCGACTGGCGGGACAACGACCCGCGGGTGGAGCCGCTGATGGAGATCTTCCAGGGCTACCGCAACAGCTATGAGTACGAAGGCGCCCCGCGCTCGGCGACCACCCTCAACGTGCAGGCGCAGAAGAGCGGATGGCAGCCTGCAGGCTTCTATTGGAACGCGCTGGCAAAGGGATACAAACTCGGCGTGCAGGCCTCGAGCGACCACTGGTCCACTCACATCAGCTATGCGTGCCTGCTGGTGGAGGGCTCGACGCGCGAGAACCTGCTCGATGCCATACGCAAGCGCCATTCCTACGCCGCCACCGACAACATCGTCCTCGATTTCCGCGCGCGCGCCGGCGGCAGGGACTTTCTCATGGGCGACATCTTCACGACGGATGCCGCCCCGCAACTGGCGGTGAACATCACCGGAACCAGCCCCATCAAGCAAATTGACATCATTCGCGACAAACAGTTCATCTATACTTCAAGGCAGGAGACGAAGTCCGTAAACTTCAGCTTCACCGACGCCAACAAGGGAAAGGGAGAGAGTTGGTATTATGTCCGGGTGTTGCAGGATGACGGCCAGTTGGCGTGGAGTTCGCCGATCTGGATCACGCGGCGGTAACCGCGTGCCATTACGCTAGAATCGGAGTGTTTCATGCAGGACCCGGAGGGCGCTTCCGCCGACAACCTGTTCGAGCCGAATCCGCACCTGAGCGATTCCATCAACCGGAACATCGTCCGCTCCGAGGTGGAGGGCGGCGTCTATCTCAAGGATCTTCCGGACGAAAGCACGCTCGAGATCGAGACGCAGAACCGCTTTTATACGCTGGAGAACCGCGGCGGGGGCAAGTTCCTCATTTCCGGCCATCCGAAGTTCTGTTCCGAGCCGACGCTGGTCACGGTTTGCGGATCGAATTGGGGGGGCTCGATGCTCAAGAAGGCTTACGTCGGCCGCGGCATGCATCTCGAATTTCTCCACCCCAACTACGAGCGCCCCATCATCACCAGCCGTATCATCGAGATCCGCCTGCTGCGCTATGCCTGAGCCGGGCGGCAGCCTGCATTTTGCGGTTTCAAAACCATGACGTTGCGTTAGAATTAAGGTGCGCATGCAGGACCCGGTGGAAGTTGCGGCCAAGAACCTGTTCCAACCGAATCCCCACCTCAGCGATTCGATTAATCACAACATTGTGCGCTCCGAAGTGGAAGGCGGAGTCTATCTCAAGGATCTGCCGGAAGAAAGCACGATCGAGATTGAAACACAGAACCGCTTCTACACCCTCCGCAGCCGCGGCGGCTCGAACTTCCTCATTTCCGGCCACCCGAGATTTTGTCCCGAGCCTGTTCTGGTCACTATCGCCGGCTCAAATTGGGGCGGCTCCATGCTGAAGCGATCCTATGTCGGCCGCGGCATGCATCTGGAGTTCCTGCATCCGGATTACGAACGCCCGATCATCACCAGCCGGATTATTGACATCCGGCTGGTGCGGACAATGTAGCGGCGTGCTATATTAAAAATTCGTCTTCGGACGAGGTCCCCCGCCTTAACCGGAAGTGGGCGCGTAGCTCAACTGGCAGAGCAACTGACTCTTAATCAGTAGGTTGAAGGTTCGATTCCTTCCGCGCTCACCAAAAATCAATAACTTAGAAGCTACTTACGATCCCCTGATGAGAATTTTGGTTCAGTTGTGTGCAATTGACTGACCCACTTTGCTCTGCTGGAAATGATAAAAACCCGGCCCGGTTCCTCGACCGCTACCCGCACGCTGGCGGGAATCTCTTGCATGTACATTCCGACCGTCGTCGCCGACGCGTGTCGGAGCTGCGCCTGAACGCATTAACCGTGCCATGCTTCTGAATGTACGTCGCGCACGTGCGCCGGAAAGCCTGTCGCGTCACTCCGACCATGAAGCCAGGGTCTTCGTTGTGAGGAAGTCCTGCTCGATGGCTTCGTCCAGGATCGCCTTGATGTACACATTATCGGTGACGGAGACACGCCCGAGGCTGCGATTCGCCGCACCCGCGAGCACGTGGAGAATCGGACTCGCGACGTTGCGCACAGGGCAGCCCATTCCATCGCCCACTCGGCGACCCCTAACAGCGGACAATGGCGTCGGCGCGTTCCCAAGAGCCTGCATGCGCGGCTGGTCGAACGAGCCGAGCGGGGGGTGTCAGCCTGAACACGCTCGTTTACCGCCCAGGGTGAACTAAACTATGCTTGAACTAAACCGCTATGCGTTCCCCTTCAATCCACAAATATTTCACCCTTTCCCTACAACTACTTACAAACCCACCCCCCAAATCTCCAACTCTCCCCGTGCTAAAACCGGGCCAGAGTACAATCCTATGTCCACCATCAGTCAAGCTCATAGCGACGCCGCTCGCATCAACGGTGCCAAGTCCCAAGGCCCCATTACCCCCGAAGGCAAAGCCCGCTCCTCTCAAAACGGCCGCATCCACGGCTTCACCGCCTCCCGCATCGCCTTCCAAACCCCCGAAGAACAGGAGGACTACGACACCCTCCTCTCCGAATCCACCACCAACCTCAAACCCAAAGGCCCCATTGAACTCGACACCTTCCACCAACTCATCCACGCCGCCTGGCGTCTCCGCA
>JADLBG010000329.1 GCA_020847895.1 Bryobacterales bacterium | reverse complement strand
TACCGTAGGTTTTCGAGGTATCCATGTCAGGCCATTCCAAGTGGCATACGATCAAACACAAAAAAGCTGCTATTGACGCCAAGCGCGGAAAAGTCTTTACGCGGCTGATCAAGGAAATCATGGTGGCTGCCCGCAACGGCGGCGGCGATCCTGATTCGAACGCCCGGTTAAGGACCGCGATCCTGGCCGCCAAAGCAGTCAGTATGCCGGCCGACAACATCAAGCGCGCGGTGATGCGCGGCACGGGTGAACTCGAGGGCGGGCAGTTGGATGAAATCGTCTACGAGGGCTACGGGCCGGGCGGCGCCGCCGTGCTGGTAAAAGTAGCGACGGACAACCGCAATCGCACGGTCTCGGAAATCCGGCACCTGTTCTCGAAAAATGGCGGAAACATGGGCGAGGCGGGCAGCGTGAACTGGATGTTCGAGCGGAAAAGCCAGATTCTCATCGAGATGGACAAGGCCGATGAAGACACGATGATGAACCTGGTGCTGGAAGCGGGCGCCGATGATCTTCGCAACGACGGGACCAACTGGGAGATTCTGTCTTTGCCGGAAGCGCACTTCAGCGTGCTCGAAGCCATTCAAAAGAGCGGGTTTGAGCCGGTATCGGCGGAAATCGCGATGCTGCCGAAGACGTTGACGAAGCTCGAGGGCAAGCAGGCGCAGGCGATGCTGAAGATGACCGAAGCTCTGGAAGAGCATGACGATGTCCAGAACGTGTGGTCGAACTTCGACATCGACGAAAAGGAGATGGAAGCGCTGGCGAGCTAGGCGTCTACCCTTATGCGTGTCCTCGGGATCGACTGCGGGACAGAGCGCACCGGCTACGGGGTGATCGAGACGGATGGCCGCGATCACCGGCTTGTGGCAAGCGGAGTGATCCGTACCGATCCCAGGGAGCCATTACGGCTGAGGCTGCTCGAGATCGGCAATGGCCTGCGGCGCGTCATCGGGGAGCATTCTCCGGATGAGGCGGCGGTGGAGGGGGTGTTTCACGCACTGAACGTGAAGTCGGCGCTGACGCTGGCCCATGCGCGCGGCGTAGCGTTGTATGCGGTGGCGGAAGCGGGGTTGAAACTGGGAGAGTATTCTCCGCTCGAGGTGAAGAACAGCGTGGTAGGCTATGGCCGCGCAGAAAAGAAGCAGGTGCAGTTCATGGTGCAAAGCCTGTTGAAGCTTCCCGAGCGGCTGGAATCGGAAGACGCCTCTGATGCCGTGGCGGTGGCGATTTGCCATGCGACCCAGACGGTTCGGGCCGGCATGGGAGTCTGCCGATGAGGCTACTGACATTCTTACTGGCGGCGGGACTGGCTTGCGCGGCTGACCTGCCGACAATTTTCTATTCGAAGAGTTTTCCCGGCTCCGCGCCCGCTTACGTGGAGATCACGCTGGACAAGAAAGGGCACGCCGAATATCGCGAGGCTCCGAAGGAAGAGGATCCGCTGGTGTGCCAGTTAAGCGAGACGGACATGCAGCAGATCTGGACGCTGGCGGAAAAGCTCAACTGGTTCAAGACTCCGCTTGAATCCGGGCTGCCCGTGGCGAAGATGGGGGAGAAAACTTTCCGCATGGAACACTCGCCGGAAAAGGGCGAAGTGAAGTTCAACTACACTCAGGACGAGAACGGGCGGATGCTGCTCGACTGGTTCGAGAAGATGACGGAAAGCGCGCAATACCGCATCATGCTCGAGAAGGCGGTGCGCTTCGATAAGTTGGGGGTCAACAACGCGGTGCTGCGGCTACAGGCAGCGATGGAGCGGAACAGGCTGGTGGCCCCGGAGCAGTTTCTGCCGATGCTCGACCGGGTAGTGAAGAATGAAAGCTATCTGCACATGGCGCGCGAGCGGGCGGCGTCGCTGGCAGATGCGATCCGCAACGCCAACAAGCCGAAAGCCGAGTAAATGAAGCTGAGAATTCTGGTTCTACTGTTGGCCGGAGTGCTGGCGGCTTCCTCGCAGGAGAGGAACGCGAACTCGAAGGATACCTCCTCGGCGGAGGAACAGGATCTGCGGCAATGGGTGGGCGAGGCAGGATCGAGCCCCACCGAGATGGTCCGGGCCCTCGAAAAGCATCTTGCGAAGTACCCGAATTCGAAACGCCATGCCGAGGTGCTCCGCGCCCTGGCGAAAGCCTCGGTCGAGATCCGCGACAATGCGCGGATTCTGAAATACGGGGAGGAATACCTCAAGCAGAATCCGTCCGACCTCGTGGTGCTGGAACGTGTGACGCGGCTGTTGACCTCGCCCGGCGACAAGGATAGCAACGAGAAGGGCCTGCATTACGCGGAATTGTTCACCAAGGGGATGCGGGAACTGGAGCAGCAGAAGCCCGAAGAGGGGCGCATGACCGCCGAGATGCGCGAAGACCTGGACAGAGGAATCGCGCGCGGGTACACGTTCCAGGCAAGAGCGAAAGGCCATCTGGGGCAATATGCGGAAGCGGAAGCGGCGGCGAGAGAGTCGTTTCGCATCTATCCCTCGGCCGAACCAGCAAGGGAACTGGCAGTGTGGCTGCTGAAACAGGGGAAGCAGGCGGATGCGCTCCCCGCTCTGGCGGACGCCTTTGCGCTGCCCGACCAACGCGTGACAGACGAGGAGCGGTTGCAAACCCGCCGCCGGATGGGCGAGTTGTATCGCGGCCTGCATGGTTCTGAGAAGGGGTTGGGGGACATGATTCTGGCGGCGTATGACCGCGCGGTTGCGGTGCAGGCCGAGCGCCGCGAGAGGCTCAAGGCGATTGACCCCAACGCCGGTGAGACCAACGCCATGAAGTACACCATCAGCGGGGTGAACGGGGAGAAGTTGAACCTGGGCACGCTGCGCGGAAAAGTGGTGGTGCTCGATTTCTGGGCGACGTGGTGCGGGCCGTGCCGCACACAATATCCAATGTACGAGCGCGTCAAGGAAAGTTTCAAAAGCCGCAACGACGTGGTGTTTCTGGGAATCAACACGGATCAGGATCGGGACCAGGTGAAGCCCTTCCTCCATGAGCAGAAATGGAACAAAGCCGTCTACTATGAAGACGGGCTTTCGAGCCTGCTGAAGGTTTCCTCCATCCCTACCACCATCATCTTCGACCGCAAAGGCGCGCTATTCACGCGCATGAACGGCTTTGTGCCGGAGCGGTTCACAGACATGCTGAAGGAGAGGATCCAGGAAGCCCTGGCGCAAAACTGATGGCGTTCCGCCGGGTGATCTGGATTGTATTGGACAGCGTCGGCATCGGCGAGATGCCGGACGCGGCGGCTTATGGCGATGTGGGCAGCGACACGCTCGGCAACATTGCCCG
>JADLBG010000328.1 GCA_020847895.1 Bryobacterales bacterium | reverse complement strand
TCTCTCCTTAGAATAGCGGGATAGGCGCCTCGCGGGCGCGCCTCGTGACTCCGCGCTGCTGCTATCCTGCTCTTTCATGGACCTTCTGGACCAGGCTCGGTCCCTTGCCGCCGGCGGCGAGGTGGGAAAAGCGATCGATCTACTCGAACAGGCTGTCGCCATGGGCGAGGAAAGCGCCCTCATCTCGAAGGAAATTGCCCGCCTCTGCCTTTCGGTGAACGAAGTGCGGGCATTCACGAACTGGTGTCACGAGGCGATGCGCCTCGACCCTTCCGACGGGGAGCCGCAATTGATGATCGGGCGCGTTCTCGTGGCCCGGCAGCGTTGGGGGGAAGCCGTCGAGTCGCTGGAACAGGCTGTTCAGGGCATTCTCCCGGACGCCCGGGAACGCGCCGAAGCCGCGCGTCTGCTCGACCTGGCGCGCGCCCGGTACGAGGAATGGAAAGGGCTCCACCCCGGCGCGTCGAACCTGTAGTATTCTGGGACAAATCGAAAAGGGTATGTGTCGCAACGGGAACGTTCGCTCGAGCATCAGTGTATTCTTTCCGGCTTACAATGATGCGCCATCACTGCCGGAACTTTTGAGAAAGACCTTCCAGGTATTGCGCGAGAACTTCGAAGACTTCGAAGTCATCGTGGTGAATGACGGCAGCCAGGACAATACCGGCGAAGTGCTTACCCACCTGCAACAGTGCTATGGCGGTTGCCTGCGGGTGGTGACGCACGCCGCCAACCGTGGCTACGGCGGCGCTCTGCGCAGCGGGTTTGCCGCCGCGCGGAAGGACCTGGTTTTCTATACGGACGGCGACGGCCAGTACGATCCGCGCGAACTCATCAATCTGTACGCAAGGCTGCGGCCGGGCGTGGGCTTCGTCAACGGCTTCAAACTGGAGCGCAACGACCCTCGCCACCGGATTGTCATTGGCAATGTATACAATCGCTTCGCCCGCATGCTTTTCGGCGTGCGCATCCGCGACATCGACTGCGACTTCCGCCTCATCCGGCGTGAACTTCTCCAGTCCCTGAATCTGGTTTCCACCAGTGGAACCATCTGCGTGGAACTCGTACGGAAACTCGAGTTGAGCGGTTGCGCCGTTGCCGAGGTTGGTGTGCGCCACTATCCCCGGCTGCACGGGCGGTCGCAATTCTTTCGCTTGCGAAGTCTGTTGGCCACGCTCCACCAATTGGTAAGCCTGCGGGTCCAACTTTCGCTCGATTCGTTCGTGACCGTTACGCGCGGCTGGATCCGGGAATGCCTGTCCCACCTGTAAATCTCCGTCCGGCGCTCGCGGCAACTCGCGAAGACTGGCAACGCCGCCTGGAGGAGATGTTCTCGAAAGGGCAGTTCATCCTCGGCGATCAAGTCAAAGCTTTCGAAAGCGAACTCGCCGCCGCTTTCTCGGCGCGCGAAGCCGTGGGCGTGGGAAACGGGACGGACGCCATCCAACTCTGCCTGCGCGAGGCGAAGCTCACGGAACGGCGGCATGAGGTGATCACCTCTGCTCTCACCGCGCCTTTCAGCGCGACCGGCATTCTTGCCGCGGGCTGTTCTGTGCGTTTTGCGGATGTCCATCCGGATACGCTACAGATGGACGCCGGCGATGCGGCCAACCGCATCCGCCCCCGCACGGCAGCTCTGATGCCCGTTCACCTCTACGGGCAGCCCTGCGAGATTGACCGCTTCGCCAGACTCGCCAAAGGCAGCCGCCTGGTTCTGGTGCAGGACGCCTGCCAGGCGCACGGCGCGCGATTCCAGGGCAAGCCGTTCACGGAGTATTCCTCTCGTGTCGCCTACAGCTTCTATCCCACTAAGAACCTCGGCAGTCTCGGCGATGGAGGCGCGGTGGTGACGAGTTCCGCCGTGGTGGCCAAGCGCCTTCGCGAATTACGCGACGGAGGCCGACGCGGCGGACAGGTCTCGTACATGCCCGGAATCAATTCCCGCCTGGATGAGATGCACGCCTGCTACCTGCGCGCCTTCCTGCCGAAACTCAACGAGTGGAATGATGACCGGCGCCGCACTACGGCCTTCTACGATGCGGCCCTCCGCGATTGTCCGGGTCTCCGGCCGGTGAAGCGTACAGCGGACTCGGTGTGCCACCTCTACGTGGTTCGCGCCTTCAAGCGCGACAGGCTGCGGGAGTTTCTCGCGGGCAAAGGCATCGGTTCCGGCGTGCATTACCCGGTACCACTCCACCTGCACCCGGCCTTTCGCGATTGCGGCCTCAAGCGAGGAGACTTACCTCACGCGGAAAGAGCATGCAAAGAGATCGTCTCGCTGCCGCTATGGCCTTACCTGCCCGAAAGCGCCGCCCATGAGGTGGTGAGCCGGGTCCTCGAGTTCTACCGCTCCTGATCTGGTATACAATCGGACAAACTGATCTTGATGGCCGTTTCCTAGGGTGAAAGGAGACTTGTGTGTGTCGTACCGGGATTTGCGTGTCCTGATAACCGGCGGGTTGGGTTTCATTGGCAGCAACCTCGCCATCCGGCTGGCAGAGCTTGGCGCGCGGGTGACCATTGTCGATCCGCAAATGACAGGCTGCGGGGGCAATCCGCACAACATCGCCCCCATCCGCGACCGGGTGGATCTGATTCCCCGCGATGCCGGCGATGCCGAACAATTTGCAGAAGCCATTCAACAGGCGAAGGTGATTTTCAACCTGGCCGGCGAAATCAGCCATATCCACAGCATGGAATTCCCTGAACGGGACATGCTCATCAACGCCGTGTCCCAGTTGCGATTCCTGCAGGCCTGCGCCCGCCACAATCCCGGCGTGCGGGTAGTGTATGCGGGAACCCGCCAGGTTTATGGCAAGCCGGACTACCTTCCCATGGATGAGCGCCATCCGCTGCGCCCGGTGGATTTCAACGGCGTCCACAAGTATGCGGCGAACATGTATCACGACATGCTGAGCCGCATGGGGCTGCTTGATGGGATTGTTCTGCGCCTCACGAATGTGTATGGGCCGCGCATGTCCCTGTCGATACCCTGCCAGGGGTTTCTCAGCACATTTCTTCGCCTCGTGCTGACGGGCAAAGGCCTGGTGGTCTTCGGGGACGGCAAACAACTGCGTGATCCGATGTTTGTGGATGACGCCGTGAAGGCGTTTCTGCTGGCGGGCCTTGCGCCCACTCCGCCCCAGCGCACCATCAACGTCGGCGGACCGCGCGCACTTTCTCTCTCTCAGATCGCCCGGATCTGCGCGCGCCTTGCGGGAAATCTCCCCGTGGAACTGCGGCCGTTCCCGGAAGACCGCGCCATGATCGACATCGGCAGCTACTTCACGGACACGTCTCTGTGCGCGGAAACTTTCGGATGGAAGCCTTCGGTACACTTTGAAGACGGCATCATGACCACGCTCGCCTACTATCGCGCCGAAATGAATCACTATCTCGACCCGACCAATCCGCAGCCCTGCTGCGGCCTGCCGGAGCACAAAGGAATTCCACACCGGCTGACTTACGCCGCCTTATGATGAATCCGGCGGAATTCGCCAACATCGCGGCCCTCGAGGAGAGTTTCTGGTGGTTCCGCGGCATGAGGCGGATCCTCTTCCGCCTGCTGGATCAGCAGGTGGCGCGGCGAAAGCTCGATCAGGTGCTCGAAGCCGGGTGCGGCACGGGGCATCTTTCGAGGAAGTTAACCGAACGCTACGGCTGGCGCATGGTCCCCGTGGACCTTGCCCACGAAGGGCTCGAATACGGCCGCGGCCTTGGCGTGGAACGCATGGTTCAGGCCGATGTGGCACAACTTCCATTTGCCGCCGGATCGTTTGATGCCGTGTTGTCGATGGATGTCATCGTGCACTTCCCGCGCGGAAAGGAACCTCAAGCCTTCCTCGAGCTGGCGCGCGTGCTGAAGCCGGGAGGGTTGATGGTGGTACGCGTCTCGGCCCTGGACATCCTGCGCAGCCGGCATTCCCGGTTCGCCCACGAACGGCAGCGGTTCACTCGCCCCAGGCTCCTCCAGAACGTACGCGCCTGCGGATTGCGGATATTGAGATGTACCTATCTCAATTCACTCCTCTTTCCCGTGGCCTTCGCCAAGTTCCGGCTTTATGAGCCGTTCCTCCGCGGACCGGCGGAAAGCGGCGTGCAGCCAGTACCCGCCTGGCTGGACAACATGTTATATATGCCTCTTGCACTGGAGGCAACATGGTTGGGAGCGGGACTGAACTTTCCACTAGGGCAGTCGCTGCTGGTGCTGGCCGAGAAAC
>JADLBG010000327.1 GCA_020847895.1 Bryobacterales bacterium | reverse complement strand
GCGGGTGATCTGCACCAACCCCAAGCATAAGCAGCGGCAGGGCTAAGGAGAACGTATGGCGCGTATTGCTGGCGTGGATCTTCCGGCGAAGAAAAGGGCCGAAATCGGCCTCACCTATATTTACGGGATCGGGCGAACCCGCTCGAAGTCGATCCTCCACCGTGCGGGCGTGGACCCGGACAAGAGGGTGCTGGATCTGTCCGAGGAGGAAGTAAACCGGCTCCGCATGCTCATCGAGTCGGAAGGGGCCATTGAAGGCGACCTGCGGAAAGAGATTTCGATGAACATCAAACGGCTCATCGAAATGGGATCCTACCGCGGATTGCGGCACCGGCGGAGCCTGCCCGTGAGGGGGCAGCGCTCGCATACCAACGCCCGGACGCGGAAGGGTCCGCGGCGCGGCACGGTGGCCAATAAGAAGAAGGCCACGGGCAAGACGTAACGCACAAGAAGGATTCTCATGGCAAAACAGCAAGCCAAGGCCACCAAGAAGAAGGCCTTCAAGAAGAAAGAAAAGAAGAATGTGCCGTTCGGGATCGTGCACATTCAGGCGACGTTCAACAACACCATTGTGACCATCACCGATCAGGTGGGGAACGTCCTCTCCTGGTCGAGTTCCGGGTCGCTCGGTTTCCGCGGCTCGCGCAAGGGAACTCCCTTCGCGGCGCAGCAGGCGTCTCTGACGGCGGCCCAAAAGGCGAAGGATACGGGATTGCGTAGCTGCGAGGTGCGGGTATCCGGACCGGGCAGCGGGCGCGAATCCGCCGTTCGCGCGCTGGCGACCGCGGGCATCGAAGTAAAACACATTCGCGACACAACGCCGATTCCCCACAACGGATGCCGGCCGCCGAAGAAGCGCCGGGTGTGAGAGATTTTGAAACTGGAAATGGAAGCAGGAAAGCAGGAAGAAGGCCCGAGAGCTGTAAACTGCACCTTCTTATGCCGCGCCAGGCGCGGCGAAGAGATGAAAAGGTAAGGAGGTTCGAGATTGGCTAGATATACAGGACCTGTGTGCCGCATGTGCCGGCGCGAAGGGATGAAGCTGTTCCTCAAGGGGGAACGCTGCTTCACGGAAAAATGCGCCATCGAAAAGCGCAACTACCAACCGGGGCAGCACGGCCGCGACCGCAAACCGAAGGTAGTCGGCTATGGAATTCAGTTGAGGGAAAAGCAGCGCGCCAAGCGCTACTACGGAATCCTCGAGCGGCAGTTCCGGACCGCCTTTGAAAAAGCGAGCCAGATGAAGGGCATCACCGGCGAGAACCTGCTCGCCGCGATGGAACACCGTCTGGACAACGTCATTTACAGGCTGGGTCTGGCCACCTCGCGGGCCATGGCGCGGCAGGTGGTGCGGCACGGGCACATCCAGGTGAACGGCCGCAAGGTCAACATCCCTTCCTATCTCACCCGTCAGGGAGACGTCATCGAGGTCCGGGAAAAGAGCAAGAAAAACCCCGGTATTCTCGCCTCCAGCGACGCGACGGCGAGCCGGCCGTCTCCGGCCTGGCTCGAGTTTGATCGCGACGCCCTGCGCGGGCGCGTGGTGAGCACCTTCAAGCGGGAAGAGTTAGTGCAGATTCAGCTCAACGAGCAGCTCATCGTCGAGCTCTATTCCAAGTAAGGAAAGGGGGATTCGATGTTCAAGGGCTTTCAGAAACCAAAAAGGCTGGTGGCGAACACGGAATCGCTCACGGATCGCTATGGCCAGTTCACGGCGCAGCCGTTCGAGCGCGGGTTCGGCACCACGATCGGCAACAGCCTGCGGCGCGTGCTGCTGAGTTCCATCGAGGGCGCCGCCATCACGGCAGTGCGGATTGAGGGGGTTGCTCACGAGTTCAGCCCCATCCCCGGCGTGGTGGAAGACGCCACCGATATCATCCTCAACCTGAAACAGATCCCCTTCAAGATGATGACCGACGAAGTGAAAACGGTCCGCTTGAAGGTGGACGAGTCGGGCGAAGTGCTGAGCGGACAGATCGAGACCGACGCGGATGTGGAAGTTCTCGACCGTAACATGCACGTCGCAACCGTGAGCGAGGGCGGTAAGATCGCCATCGAGATGCGGCTCAAGATGGGACGCGGCTATGTGAGCGCGGACCGGAACTTCGACGAGGACCTGCCGCTCGGCTACATCCCCATCGACTCGGTGCATTCGCCGGTTCGCAAAGTGAACTACAGCGTCGAGGCTGCCCGCCTCGGCCAGATGACCGATTATGACAAGCTGACCCTCGAGACGTGGACCAACGGAGCCGTGTCGCCCGCCGACGCAATCGGCATGGCGGCCAAGCTCCTCAAGGACCACATGAGCATCTTCATCAACTTCGAAGAGCTTCCGGAGATGGTGGAAGAGCCGGCCGAGCGGGCCATGAATCAGATGAATGAGATTCTCAACCGTTCGGTGGAAGAGTTGGAACTGAGCGTCCGCTCCTACAACTGTCTGAAGAACGCCAACATCTCAACTATTGGGGATCTGGTGCAGAAGACGGAAGCTGAGATGCTTCGGACGAAGAATTTCGGCCGCAAGTCGCTCAACGAAATCAAGGAGATTCTGGGCGGGCTGTCTCTCAGCTTCGGGATGAAATTCGATTCGCAGGGCCGGTTGGTTGGGCCCAGTGGCGGCCCGGCGCCTTTTGCGCCGTCGGAAGGCGACAACGGAGATCTGTAATCACTAGGGAGGTATGAAGGAAACATGAGACATCGAGTGGGTGGTTACAAGATCAAGCGCGACGT
>JADLBG010000326.1 GCA_020847895.1 Bryobacterales bacterium | reverse complement strand
GAGAGTGTGGTGAGTTCCTTTTGCTGGAGCGCGGCGGCGAGTTCCGCGCGGGTCTGGTCCTCGTATTGGGCGACGTCGATGAGTCCGGAGGCGAGGGCGGAGGCGGCGAGGAACGGCCCTTCATCGAACAGTTGGCGCACCTGTTGGGGGGCGCGGTGGCGGCTTTGGGAGATGGCCGAGATGAGTGAATCGAGCCGCGAATCGAGGAGATTGTTGATGACCTGCCGGGTTTCGGGGGTGCTGGAAGAGCGGGTGAGGATATCGGCGCCGTCCTTATAGCGGCCAATGCTCTCAAACTCGGGGAGGATTCCGAGTTTGTCGAGGGCAAGGCGTCCATAGGTGAGTTCGGCGCGGAGTCCTTTGAGGTCCACCAGGTCGCCGGGGGGAGCAGCCAGCCTGCCGGCGGCGGTAGCGAGGAAATAATCGCGCGCGGTCGCGCTGCGCAAATAGGCGGCCACGGGCTTGCCGGTCTTGCGGAAGAGAAGCAAGGAATTGCGGATTTCGGCGAGTTTGGCCCAGCCGGCGGCGGGTTTTTCCGGGAAGAGCAGGAGGGCCACGATGCGCGGGTCGGCGGCGGCCTTTCCGAGGGTTTCCCAGAGGCGAAGCGTCGTCCAGGACCGTTCGCCGAAGGGGTAGAGGGTGGGAGGCTCCTGCTCGTAGATAGTCCCGGATAGACGAAGGACGAGCGTTGTGCCCTTGGCCACCGAGGGAGGACGTTCGAGCCACCAGGGGACAAGCCAGGCAACAGAGACTCCCAGGAGCAGGGCGAGAAGCAGTCCGCCGAGGATACCGGCCAGGAAATTCCGCATCGGTTAGGGCAGGCGATCAGGCGCCTTCGAGGATGAGGTCGACGCGGTGGCTGACGTCCTTGAGGTAGGCGGCGTCGCCGGAGGCCAGTTCCACCGTGGCGGATCCTTTGTAGCCGATCCCGGTGAGGGCATTGTGGATCTCTATCCAGTCAATCTCGCCGTCGCGGAGATTCACGAATTCGGCGACACGCTTCGCGAATTTGAAATCCTTGAAATGGAGTTTGACGATCCGCTTGCCGAGGGTGCGGATCCAATCCTGAGGGTAGCCGTAGAGGACGACGTTGCCGACGTCGAAATAGGCGCGCACCCAAGGGCTTTGAAATTCGTCGACGTAACGGGCAAATTCGAGGGGACTCAGGAGGAACTTGTTCCATACCTCTTCGACGGCGATGATGACCTTGAGTCTTTCGGCCATGGGGATCATGCGGCGAATCCGTTCCTGGGAACGCTGCCAGGCTTCGCCGTAGCTGGTCTTCGGATTGACGACCGCGGGAACGAGGAGGACGGTGTCGGCGCCCCAGTCATGTGCGTTGCGGAGGCTGGTCTCCATGCCGGCGACGCATTTGCGGACCACTTCCGGATCGTCGCTCGAGAGCGGATAGCGCCAGTGATCGCTGTTCATGACCGAGTGAATACGCAGTCCGGTAGTCTCGGAAGCTTTGCGCATTTCCGAGACGGCGGCGGGATCGGATGTAGTGGGCAATTCGATTTCCTCGAATCCGCAGTCTTTGGCGAGTTGAAACCGATCCCGGACACTCAGTTGGGAAGGCAGCATGCCGAGCAGAACAGCCTTCCGGATGGGGAGCCGCTGCGCAGCCGTGGAGGGCAACGGGAGGAGAGAGGCAGTGGCGAGAAAAGCACGACGGTTCATAAAAAAAGTACCTTCGTGCGTCATTGTAACGCGGCCTTACTTGACGGCGACGGTGGCGGTGACGGGCGAGGCTTGTCCGCCGATGACGACGACAACGAGATGGTCCTTGCCGGCTTTGAGAGAACTGGGCACGGAAACGTTCAGTTGGGCGAGTCCGCCGAGCGCGCCGGGAACGGCGGTGGCGGAGGTGACCGTGGCGGCATCGCCCCCAATGGTGACCGAGGGGGTACCGGTAAGCGTGGGCAAGGGCGTAAGCGGCGTCAACTGGCCATCCGGATTGGGCACGGGCGTGATGGCGCCGCCGCCGGTGAGGAAGAGGACAAGGACGCCGCCTTTGGCGGCCGGGTTGGAGGCTGAATTGAGCGAGTAGGTGGTAGTGTTGGGGTCATAGTTCAAGGCGGCAGCCTGGCCGCGTCCGGAACTGTCGACGGTGAAGATGCCGGGATCGGTGGCGACACCGTCATAGAGAAAGTCCGCGGAGATGAGGGCATTGTAGGTGACGCGCATTTTCAAGTCAGTGCCGGTGGGAATGCTGAACGGGACCTGACAATTGACCTGATTGGCCTGAGTGAAGATGAGCGGCGCGGGCACCCAGAGCGAATTCACTTCAAACTCGACTATGGTGGGCGGGGTTCCAAGGCTGGTGGGGAACGCATTGCCCGTGGGAACGGCGACGATGGCGCTGGAGGGGCCGAGCGCGGAGCCGAAGATGGAGATGATCTCCCCGGGGGCCAGTTGCGGCTTGGGGCTGAGGCCGGCGAAACTGGCCGCGTTGACGATGCCTTGAATGCTGGGGCCTGGGGGAGTGACGGTAAAGGCAGCGGCGTTGGAGGCAGGCCTGGGCGAATTGAGCACGGTAATTGACAGGCTGCCCTGAGTGGTCAGCATGGCCTTGGGAATCACGGCGAGCATCGCGCCCGCACTGATCCACGTGGCGGTGAGGTCGGTGGCGCCGGCCTTCACCGTGGAGGCTTTGAACAAGTGCGACCCGCGAATGGTGATGGTGGTGTCGTTGGATCCGATGGGCGCCGAGGAGGGCCAGATGGAACTGATGACGGCGGTTCCCGGATCAACGGTGAGCGTGACAGGAATGGTGACAGTCTTATTGGAAGCCGTGAGAGAGGTGAGCGTGATGCGGCTTGTGTAGGTGGCCGGGACAAGACCGGTGGTGTCCACGGAGACAGCAAGGGTAAGGGGGCTCCCGGAGAGGACCACGCCCACGGTGGGTGTGATGCTTAACCAGGTTGCGCTGGCCACGGCGGCGGTGAAAGAGAGCGGCTCTCCAGTGGTGGAGACAGAGATGGTCTGCGCGGCGGGCGGCGAGGAGGAGTCCGTCTGCCATCCGAAAGCGAGAGACGCCGGAGCGGCAGTCATGGTGGGCGGCGGGTTCTTCACGATGAGCGTGATGGAAGCGGTTACGGGGCCGGCTGAGCCCGTGGCATCCACCTGGAGGGTGGTGGAGTAAGTGCCGGCGTTCAAGGAAGTAGGGTTGACGCGAAGGCTGATGGACGTTCCGGTTTTTCCCGTGGTGGGAGTGACAATGAGCCAAGGCGCGGCGGGCGAGAGAGAGGTAGTGAAATCGAGGGCGGCGCCGGAGCCGCTGCGCTTGACCTGAATGGTTTGAGCGGCAGGCAGCGTGGCGGCGCCAATTTGGTAGGTGAAGCTGAGGGTGGAGGGGGTGAGAGAGAGAGTGGGAAGGACTTGAGGGGAGGCGGGGAGAGCAGCGAGGAGGAGGGAGAAGAGGGGAGTGAAGCGACACATACAGGGGAGATATCGGCGGTGGGAGAGGGGCGCTCTATTGCGCCACAGAGTAAGCGCGCCGGATTTCCCCGTAAAGCAAACGTCAGCTACTTGCGGGCAGTAAGAACACGGGACGGGTAAAAGGTCTGGCGCACCACGCAATCGTTGAGAATCCGCAGGTTCTGCTCTTCCAGAAAATCGGTCATTTTCTCTTCAATCTGGCGGCCCCAGAAGGCGGGAACGAGGCTCCCGGCGAGATCGTAGAGGCGGTTGAACACTTCCGTGTTCTGACCGATGAGAACGAGGGTAACGGTAGCGCGAGGGCGCAGGACGCGGCGAATTTCGGACAGTGTGCGGGCAATGTCTTCCTGACTGAGCAGTTCGAGCAGATAGCAGGAGATGACGGCATCGAAGGTTTCGTCGCGGAAGGGGAGGTAGCGGGCATCCACGGCTTGGCAGCGGGCGAAGGCGTCAGGGAACCGTTTGCTGGCGCGATGCTGGGTTCGGGCGGCCATATTGGGGGACAGGTCAAGCCCGAGCGTGGCGCCCTTTGGATTGGCCTTTACAAGGCGGTGAAACATTTCGCCGCTCCCGGTAGCCACTTCGAGGACGCGCATGCCGTCGCAAACGCCGGATTGTTCGAGGGCGCAGCGGTGTGCCTTGGAGTGAAAGAACATCGTCGAGAAGTGGTAAAAGGAAGCCAACCGGTCATAGACGCGGCGCGTGTGAGCGGCGATGGTAACGGGCAGTCTGTCCTCGATGGACGAGGCTATGGTTTGCTGCTTCAGCAGGTTCTGCATGAGCGCGTTCACCTAGGATACCGCCCGGAGGGCCGTGGTGAGTTGAGGGATCTCGATTTCGGTTCGAGTGCCCTCGCCCGGACGGCTGATGATGGAGAGGCGAAAATCGTGGCCATACAAAACCTTGAGCCTTTCGTTGACGTTACTGACACCAATGCCTTGCTCAAACAGATTAGCGAGTTTCTCCTCAGGAATGCCAACCCCGTCATCTTCGACGGAGAGCAGGAGTCGCCTGCCGAGAGACTGGCTCCTGATGCGGATCACCCCGCCATCCACTTTACTGCTAAGGCCGTGCTTGATACTATTTTCCACCAGGGGCTGAAGGATCATGCTGGGGACGAGTTTGTCGAGCGTGAGCGGATCGACATCCTCTTGCACGCGAAGTTTATCGCCGAACCGGACGATCTCGATGGCGAGGTAATCCTCGATGAAGGAGAGTTCCTCGCGGAGAGGGGAAAGATTTTCCTGTTTGCGAAGCAGGCGGCGGAGGATGTTGGAGAGCTTGTGGATCATCTTCCGGGCCTGTTCTGGGTTGATGCGGATGAGGGTGGAGACGGAATTGAGGGTATTGAAGAGGAAGTGAGGGTTGATCTGGCGGGTGAGGGCGGCGAGGCGGGCTTCGACGAGGAGCGCCTGCTGGGCCTCGAGTTTGCGTTCGTTGCGGGTGTTGTTCCAGACCTTGAGGGGAAAGGTGACGGCGAACAGCGTGGCGCCATAGGTGGCAAGCACGAGGAGGGGATGAGGCTGATTCCAGTTGGGATAGAGGGCAAAGAGAAACTGAGCGCCGAACAGCTTGGGCAGGTTGAGGCGGAGGAACTCGGCGAAGAGGACAGTGCCGAGAAAGGCGAGGTGAAAGAGGGGGCGGTGGTAATCCCCGCGACGGAGGAAAGAGCGAACGATGCCGATGTCGAAGAAGGGAGAGAAGCGCCAGATTTCCTCCTTGTCTGGGGCGAGGTCGCGCAGGAGGCCGCCAAAGACACCGATGCCGGCAAAGAGGGGCATGGTGAGCACTTCGCCGCGAAGCATTGCGGGGAGGGAGATGAGGATGCCGCCGGAGAGTCCGGTGACGTAGCCGCCGATGAGTCCGCACAAGAGGCTGCCTTCGAGGCCGAGGTCGACGGCCTGATAGCTGTTGCGGCTGACGACGCGTGTGGCGACGCTGGTGCCGAAGACCGTCGAGAAGGCAAGAGCGAGCACGAGGCGCTGGCGCAGGGTGCGCTCTTCCTGGAGGAGCATGCGTTGAACGGCGGCGACACGAGTGAGGATGCTGGCCAAGGAAGCCGAAACCGCCAATTTCACAAACAGGATAACCAGGTACTGTTCCGGCATGGCCGCCCGTTCGCCCATTATAATGGAAGACAGCAACCCGATAGAGATTGTCGCAGTTCGTTACATGAGTGCAGCATCCCGGCAAGAGATTGGCAGAATCAGGCTCGCAAAAATGGCCGAAGCCGATTTCCCGTCACGTTTTGGACGTTTCCGGATCCACGGTTTCGAGGGCGCCTTCGGGGACCGCGTGGAGGAAGCGGCGGTTCTGGTGATGGGGGACGTCGCGCAAGGCGGGCCTCCGCTGGTGCGGATTCACTCGCAGTGCCTCACGGGCGACGTGTTCCACAGCCTGCGGTGCGACTGCCGGTCGCAACTGGAGCTGGCGCTGGAGATGATCGCGGAAGAGGGGCGAGGGATTCTGCTTTACGAGATGCAGGAAGGGCGGGGCATCGGGCTGATGAACAAGCTGCGCGCTTATGCATTACAGGATGAGGGCGCGGACACGGTGGAAGCCAACGAGGCGCTGGGCTTTGACGCGGACCTGCGCAACTACGAATTGCCCGGCGCGATTCTGAGGCACCTGGGGCTCGAGAAGGTTCGCCTGCTGTCGAACAATCCGGAGAAGATCGAGGCGCTCGAGAAGGCAGGGGTCGAAGTGGTCGAGCGCGTGCCGTGCATTGTGCCTCCGCAGACGAGCACAGCGGACTACCTGAGGACGAAGAAAGAAAAGCTGGGGCACCTGCTGGAAGGTTTTTGACACCGCGGCGATTCGCGCTAGAAACTGATGCCGAGTTCGAAGGTCAGGTTGGCCCAATGGTCCGAGGTGTGGAGCGGGGCCACGTTGCCGACAGCCTGGCCGTTGGTCGAAGCGCTGATGTATTGGAACGTAGTGCCGAGACGGAAGGTCTTGTTGCTGTCGAGGAAGTAGCTGACATTGGCGAGACCATATCCGCCCCATCCGCCGCGCGAGGTGCAGTTGTAGCAGTTCACCTGGTAGTACGGGTTCGAGGGGGCCGTTTCGGAGTAGTGGAGGTAGACGCCTCCCCCGCCGGCGGACACCTCGATGCGCTCGAAAGGCGTGGGGATGATCAGCCGTCCGCCAAGAGGGAACATGTACTCATGGTCACCGCCTTGCACAGTGCCAAGGTCGGTGAGGACGGGATTCTGGTTGTTGGCGGCTCCCCAGGCAAGCTGCAGGCCCGCATCGGCTTGCAGGAAGCGGGTGAAGCGGTAGCCATAGCGGAGGGCAACCATGGGGGCGGTTCCGAGGTAGTTGCTGGAGGAACCGCTGGGGATGGCGGGGCCGAGTCCCACGCTGAAGTTGTGGTGGCGCACGTCATCGGATTGCCCGAACGCGGGAACCGCCGCGACGAGAAGGGCGATCACGGACACGCGGGTTGTTCGCATAGTGACCTCAGGATAGCGGGCCGAGGAGGAATACAAAATCCCGTCTACACGTGAGAAAGGGCGTGATTGAGCCGCTGATTGAGACCCGGCGGCGCGGGGCTACGGGCGGCGCTTGAGAGTGGGGCGCTCATCGGGCCCGGCGTCTTTATCCTGGGAGTCCCCGTCGACGCCGCCCGCGCCGGGCGCCCGGCGGAGTTTTGGCTTGTTGTCGTCCTTCGTATCGATTTTGCGGCGATTGAGCAGCATGGCGAGCCGAGCCTTGGCGTTGTCGAAGTCGGAGGTGGTGATGACATACTCCGGGCGGGAGGGGAGATTCTCCTGGATGTTCTTCTGGGCGGCGGCGATGCGGTCTTCCGTCAGCGGATGCGTGGAAAACACCTTGGCCATTGTTCCCGGTTTCGTTTTTTCGAGCGACTCGAGTTTTTCAAAGAAGTCGACGAAAGCGATGGGATCATAACCGGTCTTATACATGTACTGCAAGCCGAGCATGTCGGCTTCGGATTCGGCTCCGCGTGAAAATTTGAGAAAACCGAGAGGGATGGCGGCGCTGGCGATACCCTGGATGGCGTAGCCGGTCCAGCCGCCCATGAAGATGAGCGGGAGACTGGCGTAGTTGATAATCTCGCCCTTGGTGGCCTGGCGGGTCCCGTGGCGGGCGGCGACGTGAGCGATTTCGTGGGCCATCACGCCCGCCAGTTCCGCTTCGGACTCAGCTTTGAGGATAAGCCCGCTGTTGACGAAGAAGAACCCGCCGGGCAAGGCGAAGGCGTTGACTTCGTCCGAGTCGAGAACCTTGATGGTGAAGGGGACTTTGGCGTCCGAGTTGCGCACGAGGTTCTGCCCGACGCGGTTGACGTACTCGGCTACGATGGGATCGTCAATGATTTTGGCTTCATGCTCCACCTCCTGGGCCATCTGTTTGCCGAGGGCGATTTCCTTTTCGATGGAGTAGAAGTTGACGCCTTTTCCGACATCGCGATTCCCGATTTCATCCGGGTCCTTCTTTTTGTCCTTGGATTTTGCCGGGAGGGTGGGTAGGGTGGCGAGGCAGAAAAAGACGGTGGCGAGTGTAACGGCTCTGGTGCTCATGAAAACACTCCTGATGGAGTGTATGCCGGGATGAAGAAATAGAGGATACCGTTGTGGCTGTAGATG
>JADLBG010000325.1 GCA_020847895.1 Bryobacterales bacterium | reverse complement strand
GCGGACAACGCCACCGCGTCCTTCGGTCCGATTCGCGGCGTGTACAACGTCATCAAGGCGCCGGGGGTCGCCGGAACCGGCTGCCGGCTGGCCTGGTTTACCACCGCCGAAGCATTGAAAAATGGCGCCGAGAGAAAGTTCGCCGAGACCGCCACTTGCTGGTTGATCACCAGTTGCTGCGTTGCATTCGAGGAGCCAAGATCATAAAACCAGTTGGAAAAGGGTACGTTTTCCGGCCCTTGCGCCGAAAACTGAACCGTCGATCCGGCATCGTAAAACCTGTCATCATTGAAGGGCGCCGTCACGATATTTGCGAATGCCGGCGCGGCCGCCGTGGTCACCCTGACATAGGTCAGATACCTCAGCAACTGGTACTGCTTGTTGAGCGATGCCGTCAGGGTCAGAGGATCGCTGCCCGCCGTGATGGTTTGCCGCCGGTCTCCCTGGTTCGACCATTCCCGGAATTGAAGCCTGGCGGTATCGCCTTCCACCAGTTGCTGATCCGCAATCGATACCGTGTGCGTGCTTCCGGGCTCGTAGAGGAAGGCTCGCGGAGTGTATCCGGCCGTTCCATCCACGGTCACCACCGCGCCGGTGGGATTCGAGGTCACCGTCGTAATCGAACTTTTCGTAAAGGCCGCCACATAGAAAGCGTTTTCGCTGCGCAGCACCAACTCCACGGGATTGGACGCGTTGCCTTGTCCGTTCACCGCAAGATAGGTGGCTGCCCCGGCACCCGGCGTCCACGAGAGAAACTGGAAGTCGTCCCGCGGCTCCGCTCGAATGTGCAGCACCTGCCCGTAGTTGTAGAAGCCGTCCTCGGAAGGCGGGTCCAACTGCACCGTGCCGCTACCGGCGGGAGCAACCCCAACTCGCAGCCGGTACTGGAGCGCATAGTTGGCAATATACAGGGTGTCGTCCCCCACCGTGATCGTGTGCTCCGCCTCGCCGCCGTCACTCCACTTGGCAAAGCGCAGGCGGTTGTTCGGCGAAGCAGTCGCGAACCCCGCCGCCGCTTTCAAAGTGTGGGTCTCCCCGGCAGCCCAGGTAAACGACCGCGGAGCTGTATAGCGCTCCCCATCCACGGTAACGGTCAGGCCCAAGGGGAAGGTCGAGATAGTCACTTCCCTAGGTGGCTCTCCGTACATCCGCGCCACCGCTTGTGTGTCGCCCGGCGACAGTTCATTGCGCTGCCCCACGGGGATTCCCGGCGGCGCCGTATCCATCGAATTCCGGTTGTTGCGCGTGAATCCGGTGGACGGATAATGCATGATCGAACTGTAGTCATAGGGTCCGACGTCCACGCCGTTCAGAAGTTGCTGGTCATACTGGTCCCAGTAGTCCTTGTCGATGTTCTCGTAGCGAACCCGCACATGGAGATTGCGGTTAATTCGCGACTGCGTGTGGAACAGCCCCACGCTGTGGCCCAACTCGTGAATCGTGTTTCCCGTGCCGCAATCATCGGCAAGATTCACCGTCTGGCGCCCTCCCACATGCCCCACCGCGGAATTGCAGCCGCTCGAGGCGCGGTTGATGCGGACATAGTCGTCCTCGCCCGAGCGCGGCTGGAAACGGATGGATGTCTTTGCCTGCCACTCCTCGATGGCCTTCGTCACCCGCTCCGGGTTCGGCAGATTCGGGTCCACTTCGTAGGGAATTACGCCGCCCGGCCACCGGTACTTGTCGCCCGCAATCGCAATACTGGTCCGTTCCCGGCCCTTGGCATCCGGCGCTTGCAGCAACTCCTCCACGGGACCGAGCAACATGTCCCCTTCCACCAGCGCCATGCCGTTCCATACCCGGAACTGAACCGGGTGGCCGCGAAACCAGCCGCTCTCCCGCGGGAGATCCCGGTATTCCTTGGGCGTGTCCCCGGCTGACCCAACCGCGGGGTACAGCAGGCTGATGCTAACGGTATAAAAGGTACTTCTCACGAATCGCGAGAAACGCACGCAGAGATTCCTCCTGGCTAAGTTCGATCGTTCGGGGATCGGTCCCGGCGCGGAAGGCTTCAATAGTCTTCCGGTCTCCTATCAACTTCGAGCTCCGCTCGAAGGAAATCTTCCCTGGATAGAGTTTCTCGAGCATCACGGCAATCTCCATGCCCAGCCGCGCGCTGTTGAACCGTTCGCGGTCCGTGATCACAAGGCGGACCCCGTGGCAGAGCACCCCTTTGAGCGGGGGCGCCGTGGGCGTAAACGTGGTGGGGTACATCCGCACGCCCGGGATGTGACGCCCGTTCAGCCTGGCGGCCAACTCCCTCCCGTCAATCCAATCTGCGCCCACCTGCTCGAAGGGAGTATCTGTTCCTCTCCCCACGGAGTAGTTCCGTGAGTATTCGAGCATGGCCACACCGGGATACAGCAGCGCCGCCGTCAGGCTGCGCATGTTCGGCGAGGGGTCAACCCATCCCCGGCCGGTCGAATCCAACCAATCGCCTCGCTGCCATCCCTTCATCGCTACCACTTCCAGCTTTCCCGTTAGTTTACGCTCGTCGTGAAACATCCGCGCCATCTCTCCTATCGTCATTCCGTGACGTAACGGTAGGGGAAAACACCCGACGAATGATTCCAGGTCCGAATTCAGTACCGGACCCTCCACGCGTACTCCCGTGATCGGGTTCGGGCGGTCCAGCACCATGAACGGTATCCCCAGCTTCGAAGCCTCCTCCATCGCATTCCACAAGGTGCACGCATAGGTGTAGAACCGCGCGCCCACATCCTGGATATCGAAGACGAGAACATCAACGTCCTTGAGCATTTCGCGGTTCGGCGCGCGCCGCTCGCCCTGATACAGGCTGTGAACCGGGATCCCCGTGGCGGCGTCTTTCGCGTCCCCCACATTCTCCTGATCTTCCTTCCCCAAGATGCCGTGTTCTGGAGAGAAAAGGGCCACCAGGTTCACCTTGCCCGCCACCATGCGGTCAATGTTGCGTTTGCCGTCCAGCGTGAGCCCCGTATGGTTCGTAATCAGCCCAACCCGCTTGCCGCGCAAAGGAGCGAAGTCCTCTGACTCGAGCACGTCAATCCCGGCCAGCGCCGTCCCATTGCGCGCCACGGCCCGGCGGCCGCCCGGCCCGCTGAGCGTCTCGTTGTAGCCCGTGAGCGCGACTCCGGGCGTATCCACTCCCAACGCCGCGGCCGCGATCGTCGCCACCTTCGAACGTAATTGCGTTACCGGCGGCCGGCGATGCGGGTGAACGCTGTTCGTCATCAGGATCACCGCCGTCTTCGTTAGCGGGTCCATCCACAGCGACGTACCGGTGAACCCCGTGTGCCCGAAAGAGCCGATGGGAAACAATTCCCCGCGATTCGACGAGAACGGCGAATCGATGTCAAACCCCAAGCCGCGCAGAATCGTCTGATCGGGGGGAGTCTGCGGCTCCGTGAACTTGCGGATGGTCAGCGGACTCAGAATGCGCTTGCCTTGAAACTCCCCCTTGTTCAGGATCATGGCGGCAAACCGGGCCAGGTCGTCGGCCGTGGTGAACAGACCCGCATGCCCCGCCACTCCGCCCATGAAACGCGAGGTTTCATCGTGCACCACGCCCCGCAGCGGAGCGTTCATGCCGGGATACCGCTCTGTCGGCGCGATGCGCCCGCGCAGGCTTGGGGCGGGCTTGAAACCCGTATCCTTCATCCCGAGGGGAAGGAAGATCGCCTCTCTGGCGAATTCATCGGCCGGCTTCCCGCCGAGGCGCCGCACAATCTCACCGAGCAGGATGAAATTGATGTCGCTGTAGATGAACCGCTCGCCGGGTTGCGCCACTGGTTTATCCACCAGCGCCCTTTGGATACCCGTTTCATAGCCGCTCCAGGGGGGCTCCAGGTCCAGGTCCGGCCGCAGTCCGGAAAAATGGGTCATCAACTGGCGGACGGTAATGTCGCTCTTGCCGTGCTGAAATTCGGGCAGATACACCGTCACTTTGTCGGAAATCCGGAGTTTGCCCTGCTCGAAGAGTTTCATCAGGCTCGCGGTCGTGGCCACCACCTTCGTCAGCGACGCCGCGTCGAAGATCGTGTCCGCCGTCATCGTCTCTTTGGCGGGCGTCAGCGCGCGGTTCCCGAACGCCTTGCGGTATACCACCTTGCCGTCGTGCCAGACGACGCACACCGCTCCCGGCGCCTGGCCGTCCTCGATTGCTTTTCCGATTACCTCGTCCAGATTGCCCGCGC
>JADLBG010000324.1 GCA_020847895.1 Bryobacterales bacterium | reverse complement strand
TCTTGAACAGCGAGATGTCCCAGTTGTTGATTCCCGGCAGCCGGAAGACATCCTTCGGCGCATTCCCCATGCTGCCCTTGGGCGGACGGGCAAACACGCCGGTGTCGAACCAGCGCAGGAAACTGCGCTCTCCGTGCGAAAGCGGGGCTTTTCCGGTCACGATGATGCGCGCGCCGTCGCCGCCGCCGGTGATGTCCGCTCCATCCACCGTGCTGAAACCCACCCCGCTTGGCTGGCCGCTCACAAATGCCGTGAAGCCCGCCACCTGCCAGTTGTCAAACACTGCCCGGACCCCGGGGTTGTCCCACTGCTTGCTCAGCTTCGGCACATCCCAAATGTAGTTCAACACCAGGTTGTGCGTCTGGTCGAACGCGGACTTGCCGTAATTCCACACTCGCCGCGGCGCGTAGGTGGAGACGGTGGACTGTTCGTTGGTGCTGAAATCCATGGCCTTCGACCAAGTGTAGGACATCCCGAACTGCAGAGCCCGGGTGAACCGCCGGTTCACCGTAACCTGTAGCGCATTGTAATTGGTGGTTCCGCCGTTCTCGTAATAATTGATGTTGCCATAGCCCGGATACGGGCGGAAGTAGTTGTCGTTCAGCCAAGTGGACGGATTGGTGGGATCGGCGTTTTGCGGCAGGAACCGCGCGCCGTAGGGCACCAGGTTCAGGTTGCGGATCTGCAAAACGTGCCGGGTCACGTTGCCCACATAGGCCGCGTCCAACACCGTGCCCGCGCCCAGACTGCGCTGGATGCCGAACGTGTAACTGTACAGGGTGGGTGTCTTCGATTCCTTCTCGAAGCCGTACACAGTGCCGGGGGGCGACAGATAGCTGCTGGCGCCCTGCATCGCCTCCATGTTTCCGTAATACAGCGTCGGGTTGTATTGCCGCGGCGGATTGAACTTGGAAGCCACCACCGGCGGCCCGCCCACCGTGCGGGTGTTATGGAATGAGCCGAAACTGGCCCGGATCGCCATCTTGCCGTTGCCGAACACGTCGTACGCAAGACCGATGCGCGGCTCCAACTGCACCGGTTGCTGGTCTTTGAAGCCCGCGGGGTAGGTCGGGTCGGTGCCGAGCACCATGCCGTTGATCGGATCTCCGGAATTGGGTACGTACACGCCAATCAGCGGCGAGATGGCGAGTGCCCCCGTAAGCGGGTTGCGGGCAACGCGCCGTCCGTTTGCGTCCAGCGCCGGCAGGAACAGAACCGGAGCCTTGGAGAGCTGATACCGCTCGGGTGAGAACGCCGCGCTGGTTCCGTTCTTCTGCGTCCATGGCGTGAACCAGACGAACCGTAGCCCGATGTCCAGGGTCAGCTTCCGGTTCACCTTCCAGGTGTCCTGGGCGAACCATTGCAGAATCGTGCTGCGCCCGTTGTAGCCCGGCCGCGACGTGGACTCCACATAGGAGTAGTAGTTGCCAAGGACGGCATTGGTGTATGCGTAGTTGGCGTCCAGCGGGTTGTTCACGTCGCGGGCAAACGAGAAGTTGCCGGCAAAGGTGCCGTCCTCGCCCTCGTACTCACGGCCCCGGTCCGCAAAGATCCCGAACTTGAACGCATGCGCTCCGTGAATCCAACTGAAGTTGTCGCTGAAGTTGAACGTGGTGTCGGCGCCGTGCATGGGGAAGCGGCCGTCCCAGCCGATATCCGCCGCCGCGGGCACGCCGCCGAACGACGCCATTGGGATGAAATTCAGGGGATTGTTCTGGGGATAGAATTGTCCCAGGGTCATGCCCAGCGCGGCGCGGTTCAACTTCTTCAGGTCGCCGTCGTTCATCGGCGTGGCCTGCTCCATGCTGTGACCCGCCCCGGCGGAGAACTCGTTTACCATGCTCGGGCTGATGGTTCTGGTGTAGTTAACCACCAGGCTCGGGAACCGGAACAGATAACGGGAGAGGATCTCGTCCCAGGTGGCCCGGCCTCCCGCCGGAGCGCCATAGCCCTGGTTATCGGCGCGCCACGTCGACCCGCGCACCGAGAAGCGGTCCTTGCCGGTGGGCAGATAATCAAACTTGAACAGGTGCTGCTGCTTGGGAATTTCCCAACTCTGGCTGAAGTTGTAGTTGTAGGCGCCCCGCGTCACCGCGCGGTTGAGCGCATTGGGCTGCGGGAAGACGTTGAGCAGAATCTGGCCGTTCTTGTTGATCCGGCTGGCGGGAACCACGTTGTCCGGGAAGGGGCTCCCGGCAGTGGGATCTCTCATCACGATCAGGGCGCCGCTCACATCCAGCGTCTGGCTGAAATTCCCCGAGCGCTCCAGCGCCGTGGGCACGGTGGTCTGCTGGAGAGGCCGCGGTGACTTGCTGCCCCAGTCTTCAAACGAATAGAAGAAGAACAGCTTGTCCTTGTGGGAATTGAACTTGCCGGGAATGTAGACCGGTCCACCCACGGTGACGCCCAGCGTGTTGTAACGGTACACCGGCTTGGCCACGCGGTTCAGATTGTTGAAGAAGTTGTTGGCGTTGAGCATCTCGTGGCGCTTGTACCAGTAGCCGCTGCCGTGAAACTGCTGGGTGCCGCTCTTGGTCACCACGTTAATGAATGCGCCGCCATTGCGGCCGTACTCGGCCTGGTAGTTGTTGAGTAACACCTTCACGTCGGAGACGGCGTCAAGATTGATCGAACTCGAGCCGGTATACGGATTACCGAGATCGTTGCCTGCCAAGCCATCCACGTTCAGCGTGTTCCACTCGTAGCGCCCGCCCAGGATATTCGGAAAACTGGTGCCCAGGTTCTCCCCGACCGCCTCTGTATCCGGCGTGTAGGTCACGCCGGGCATGGTGCGCAGCAGCGACATGACATCACGGCCGCGGACCAGAATCATGTTGATCTGGCTGGACGTCAATTCCGCGGAGTGGTCCGAACTGGCGGTCTGGACCACCTCGCCGGTCGCCTGCACTGTCACCTTTTCCGTTACCGCGCCGATCTGGAGTGGAATGTCTCCCAGCGCCAACCGCTCATTGGCGCTCAGGTTCATGCCCGTTCGTTCCACGGATTGGAACCCCTGCTGTTCCACTCGCAGCGTATAGACCCCCGGCTGCACCGAGGGAAACGCAAAAGCGCCGAGTTCGTTGGTATCCGCCCTGCGTACGTCGCTGGTTCGCTCGTTCATCAATACCACGGGCGCACCCACGATCACGTTGCCCGACGGGTCCACCACACGGCCCGAAACCGAGCCCATGATGGACTGCGCCGCCAGCTCAATCAAAGCGACGGACACAAGAAAGAACGCGGTCACAAATGCGAGCCGGCAATTCTGACTCATGGCACCCTCCTTTATGTAGACAGAACAAATACTGAGGCTTGCACAGCATTTGTATACCGTCAGTATACTGTTCGTTTATCGAAAGTCAAGATCGAAGCGGGGTCTGTTTTTGGGGGAAGCTCTGCTTGGAGCAGAAGAAGACGCGGCATGGATTGGCTTGCATCGGCGGGAAGATTCGTGGATACTCGCTGTATGCAATTATCTCGCCGTCCGGCGCTTCTGGCTGCCGCGCTGCTGTGCGCCTCCCTCGCCGCCGCCGCCGAGCCCCCGGTTTCCGCCGCCCAGTTCGCTGCCCGCGCCCTGCCGGCGTTGCCCATCGAGCGGCCCCACGATTTCCGCAAAGCCATTGAAACCTGGACCGAGCCGCTGCGCCGGAATCCCGCATCCAAGCCGGCCGGGAATGAACTGGCGATGCCCGCGCAGGGCTGGACGCT
Source organism: Bryobacterales bacterium (assembly GCA_020847895.1). Classification (GTDB taxonomy): domain Bacteria; phylum Acidobacteriota; class Terriglobia; order Bryobacterales; family Bryobacteraceae; genus CADEFT01. The sequence goes on along the minus strand of JADLBG010000324.1, from coordinate 1,724 downwards.
GGCCATCGCCGGCGACGCCGGCCCGGTGCTGCGCCAGGCGGCCGGGGATTTTCGGGATTACCTCCACCGCGCCATGCAGGTGGAGGTTGCGCTGGAAACGCCCGCCTCGCTCGCCGAATGGAGCGGCATGCGCCGCGCGGTGGTGGCGGGCACGCGCGGCCAGATGCCGGGTTGCGGGGATTCGCTCACCGCCCGCAAGGATTACCAGATCATAGTAGGACCTGAGCGCATCGCGATCTGCGGCTACGACGAACGCGGGGCCATGTACGGGCTCTACAACCTGGAGGCGCGCATGAGCCTGCGGGAGGCGCCCTTCCTGCCCCGCGGCCTCAACACCGTGCGCCACAGCCTCTACGGCGCGCGCATGACACTCTCCGGCCTGGGCTGGATGGAGTGGCCCGACACCTATCTCTCGATGATCGCCCATCACGGCTTCGACGCTATTTACGCCTCGGTGTACGCCAATCCAAACGGTGTGATAGCCGGCCCGCCGTACAGCTACATGATTCGGCGGCAAGATCCGGCGCGCATGCGCGATCTCATTGACCGCGCGGCCCGCTACGGCTTGGACGTCTACGCGCCCATCATGCACCACCTGGATGGCACGCCCGGGAACGAGACCGCGCTGCGCAAACTGGTGCGCGACAATGTGACCCGGTTCCCGGAAATCCGCGGCTACGTGCTGCTCATCGAGGGCTTCGATTACGAGCGCTGGCCCTCCTGGAACCGCGCCGACATCCGCAAGTGGATCGACGCCTGGACGCGTGGGGTGGCGATCGCCGCCGAGGAGATGCACAAGATCAACCCAGCCATCGAGGTGCTGCCCTGGGATTACAACATCGATTTCCGCGCGCGCTCGGTGGACACCAAGCGCTACGTGATCGACCGCTATGCCCAGGATGTTATTCCGCTGGTCACCTGGGAAAACGGGAAAACGTTTATCCGCGACGGCGAAGAGGGCTATCTCAAGGATTACGCGATCAACGAGGTGGGCCCGGCGGAAGTGTCGGCGGCGCAGATCGAGCGCGCCCGCGAGCGCGGCATGAAAGTCTTCGCCAAGGCGGACACCTTCGCGAGCTGGCAGTTCGGCACCTTCCCCTACCTGCCCTTCCCCTACCAGTGGCATGCCCGCTACCAGGAACTCGAAAAGCGCGGGATCGACGGCACGATGGAGAGTTGGAGCTACGGCTTCAAACCGAACTGGGTGGCGGAACTGCGCAATTGGTACAGTTGGTCGGACGCGCCGCCGCTCGACGATATGCTGAAATCGATCGCCCGGAGGGAGTTCGGTCCGGGCAGCGAAGACCTGGCGCTCGCCGCCTGGGACCACTTCAGCAAGGCCATCGCGCTGCTGCCCGACACCGGCCCCAACATGGGGACCACCAACGCCATCGGCTCGCCGCTCTTTTTCCAGGAGCCCAAAGTGCGCGCCATCGAGGTGGAGCACAGTTGGGCTCTCCCGGGCATCGAGGCCGGCGGAGTGCGGGTGAGCAAGTACTGGCCCTATGCCCCGGAACGCGTGATCCTGACGCCGGACTTCACCAACAAGGCCAATGCCGCCGCGCGCTACGCCGGCCCTTTCAGCCTGCCGGTTTTTAACAAGTACCTGCTGGCGGCCGCCGGCGAGATGGAGAAGGGACTCGAGAGTTACCGCCGGGCCGCGCTCCAGGCGCCCGCCGGTAAGCGCCGTACGGCGTTTCGCGAAGTGCTCCTGGCCGAGCAGT
>JADLBG010000323.1 GCA_020847895.1 Bryobacterales bacterium | reverse complement strand
TGGTGAAGCGGCACTCGCCGGGAACCAGGTTGAAATTGGATCCGCTCGAACAGACCCCGCCGAGCATGAGGATGGAGCGGCGCGCGCGGAGTTCCTCTTTGAGCCGCAGGAGGCGGGCGGCGAGCGGTATCATGTGCTCGAAGGCGTTGACGCCCTGGTGCCCGGCATGCCCACTTCGGCCCGCTCACGCCGCCCGGATATGCGGGGCATTGCCAGTTTCGCGGCGCGGGTGTGCTCCCATGCGTTATTTCTTCAGAAGACGAAGTTCCATGCCGCGGAAATAGACCTCCGCTCCTTCGGATTGAAAGACCAGTTTGCCTTTGGCGGGAGTTGAGCCGGAGCCTTCATTGGCCAGCCGCCCGTTGACAATATATTTCACGGTGTCGCCGTCCGCGATCAATTCCAGCAGATTCCATTGCCCGTGCGGCTTTTCCAGTTCATTGACAGGATCGCGATATCCGGCGACATCCTGCCAAGGACCCTTGTTGAAGCGATTGGAACGGCCGCTGTTCTTGCGTTCGCCCTTTACGGTCATGGCGGCCCCGCCGACCATCAGCATGTCGCCGGTGCCGCCTTCGATCATCTGGAACTCGATCGATTTCGGCCAGACCAGGTTGGGTCCGGTGACGTGCAGCAGGATTCCGCTATCCCGCGCCTTTCCGGCGCGTGGTTCGTACGTTGCTTCACCCCATTTGAATTCGGTACGCAGGTAATAGTTTTCGTATTCTTCCTTGGTGATGATGTACCCGTATTCGGAGCCCGATACGTGGATGACTCCGTTCTCCACTCGAAAGACGTTGTCGGGATCGTTGTTGACCCCTTTGGTCCGTAGAAACTTGTCGAAGCCGTCGAAATTCTTGCCGTTAAAGAGCCTGATGCGCTTGCCGGTGGGCGGGACGGGCACGCCGGATGCCGGTGCGGGAAACGACATGCAGGCGAAGGCCGCGGGAATCGCGAGAAGACGCATGAGGGACATCAAAGCCTCCTTGAATTACTTCAATCCGGGGAATTCCGTTTCAATGGTTGCTGTTCGGCGCGGCGGATGTGCTCGCCAGAACCGTGCCGTTCGACTTCTGCGCCATCAGGAACGCCATCAAGTCCGTCAATTCTTCACGGGTCAGGCTCTCGTCGAGACCTTCCGGCATGAGCGAAATCGCGGATGGCTTCATGGACACGATATCGGCGCGGCGGATGCGCACGCGTTCGTTTGGTCCGGTGACGATGGTGACGAAGTCGCGCATGTCATGGCCCCGCACGCCGGAGATGTTATCGGTTTTCGTTAGCACCGTGTAGACTTCAAATCCGGGAACGAAACTGGCGCTTGGAAAAACGATCGCTTCCAGAATGTCCTGGCCGGTGCGGATGGCTCCGATCGAGGTGAGATCGGGTCCGACATGGCCTCCATCGCGGCCGATGGTATGGCAGGTGTAGCAGGACACCTTGTCGCCGAAGAAGACGCGCCGGCCGCGGCCGATATCGCCGGAGGCCGAGAGCACGGGAAGCAGCTTTTGCAGCCGCTCGACGCGCTGTTTCTGTATCTGATCAAGCCGAGTGAGGAAAGGCCGGGCCGCGGTGCGCACATCGCCGGGGTAGCCATTCAGAATGTCCGCAAGCCGCTGCGTATCCGCCTCCCCCAATCTCGCGGGAGACTTGAGGAGCGCCTGAACCATCGCCCGGCCGGCCTCGCCGTCGTGTTGTCCGTTGTAGGCATTCAAAAGATTCGGCAGGACCAGCGCATCGGCGCGCGAGAGCCCTTCATCCGCGACCAGCAACAGTTGCTGATGGCTCAGCTTGGCTCGTCCGATTACTTGCGAAGCCGAGAGCCGGGCGCCGGAATCATGTTTAGGATCCGAGATAAAGTCGAGCAGGAACTTCAATTCGGCATCCTTCAGCGGCCGCCCGGAGACAAGCGCCGCAAGCGCGCCGATGCGAAGCTCGGACGAGGCGGACGGAGTCGCGGCAATCTGTTGCAAACGGCCCTCGAGGCCGGGAACCTGCTGCGACCGCGCCAGACTCAGGGCGCGGAGTTGCACGTCCGGCGAGCCGTGCTCGAGCAGATTGCCGACCTGCCCTGCCCACGGTTCCGGGAACTTCTTGAGGGAACAGCCGTCGATCGTGTCGAGCAGGAACAGTTGCCGCGCGGCGCCCGCGTTCGAATGCCCCAGCGAGGAGGTAACGACCTTCTGAATTGCCGGATCGCCGCAGAAAGCCAGAATCGTGTCGCGTACGGGTTGCGCCTTGTCGGGTGAAAAGTCCGGGGCATCCAGTCGTGTTTGCAAGAAGGTCAACACCTCCCCCGACCACGTAGGGTGATGCGAGGCGACCCATAACCCCGCCTTGTGGAGATCGGCGTCGGCATCCTGCAGAATGGGGCGAATCTGAGCGCGGGTGAGCGGAGAGTTATCCATCTGATCGAGCGCGATCAGCGCGGTTTTGCGAATTTTAGGTTCGGGATTACGGAGCGACTGGATGAGCGGGGCAGGTGTTTTCAAGCTGATCAGCGCGTACGTAATGGAATGCTCGAGGAAGCGGTCACCGGGCCGCGCGGCGGCGGCGATCAGCGAGGGTACAGCGCGTGTGTCGCCGATCTGGCCAAGCGCCGTGGCTGCCTGCCGCCGCGTGGACGGTTGATCATCCATGACCATTTGCATCAGCCGGTCCACTGCCAAACGATCTCCGAGCATGCCGGCCGCTCGCGCCGCTGCTGTGCGGACACGGAAATCGCTGTCGCTGAGCGCGGCGCGGATTCCTTCGGCGGCGCGTGGCGAGCCGATGCGGTACAGGGCCCAGACGGCGGCGCTCCGCGCTTCGTACAATTTCAACGCGGCGCGCGCCTGGATCAGGGGCTCAGCCGCGGATTCACCGGCATTGACCAGCAATTCCTGAATGCGCTCGCGGACCGCAAGGCGGGAATCCTCGAGGTAAGGGGTCAACTCCGCCGGGGTCTTGGCTGCAAGTTGGAGCGACTCCCCGCGCGGGTCCCGAGCCTTGGGGGCGCCAATCCGGCTGATGCGATAGATGGCGCCTTTGATTTCAGGCTTCGCCACACGCGAGATAGGACAACCCTTGATGAACCATGCTCCCGTATCGAGGACCAGGATGCTTCCGTCCGCGTCTTCCATGACATCGGTAGGGTAGAAGTCGGGATCGGCGGAAGTCAGGAAATCCGAATCGTCCGTGCGGAATGTCGCGCCTTCGCGGTGCAGGATATGGCGCTGGACGCGATGAGGATTGAATTGCGCGCTGAAGAGATTGTCCTTGTATTCCGGGCCGAACGCCGGCCCCTGATAGCGGAGCAGGCCGGAGGGGGCGATGCGCGCGAACTTTGTCATCACCGGCATCAGATCGCCGGTCTGCTTGAATTCGCTGACGACCGGATACCACTTGGGATAAACGCCGCCCCACACCCAATGCATCAGCGCGTCGCGCTGGCCGTTCGCAGGGTCCTGGAAATAGGTCATGGTTCCGATAGTTTCACCGGTCGGCAGGAATGCCAGTTCGACCGGGTTATCGAACCCGCCGCCGGCAACCCACTCGAGGCCCGTCCCGTCGGGGTGCACTCGCCAGATTCGCGCGGATTTTCCTTCGAAGACCTTGCCGTCTTTTGTTTTGATGTTGTACCCGTGACGGCCGTCCGTGAGATAGAGATAGCCGTCCGGTCCAAAAAAGGGTCCGTGCAGGCTTGCCGCGTTCGAAGAAAGATTCCACCCGGTGACGATGATGTCGCGCTTGTCGGCAACGCCGTCACCGTTCGTGTCTTCGAGGCGAACCAGATCAGGAGGCGCCGTGACGTACAACGCGTCCCTGTACCAAACCGCCCCCGCCGGCAGGGTCAATTTTTCCGCGAAGGTGGTGGCGCGGTCGAAGCGTCCATCGTGATTCGTGTCCTCCAGCATGCGGATGCGGTAATCCGGCTTTGCCGACATTTGCTCCGTCGTCACGGTTCCGCCGGAGGACTCGCACAAGAACAGCCGCCCGCGCTCGTCGAGCGTTCCCATCATCGGATACCAGATCAGATCGTTTCCGGCGACCTCTTCGACTTTGAAGCCTTCCGGCACGTGCAGACTCGCCAAGCCGTGTCCCGGCGTCTTGGATCGCGAACAGGCGGAAATCAAGATTGCGATGGCGAGGAAAGCGGCGGTCCTGATCCTGCGCGGCTTGGGGGAATCCACACGAAACCGGAGGCCGGACGAACTCAGGACTGACCTAGTCATACGGAAAGGCTACTCGTCGGTTGACCGGCTTGTCAAGCAGAACCTTGACAAGACACGGGCCGTGTGATAGTAGTCGTCGCACAAGAAAACCCATAGGAGATCTCAATATGTTGAATCGAATCGCTGGCTTATTCTTCTTTCTTATCCCAGCGGCCCCAACGAGTGGGGACCGAGTCGCCTTTTGCGCAGCGGTCTGTATCGTGGCTCTTCTGTCCGGATGCGGTGCGCTGACGGCACAGATTACGCTGTCAACCATCCGGGGCACCGCCGCGGACCCAAGCGGCGCCGTGGTGACGGAGGCACGGATCGCGCTGATCAACACGGACACAAGCGAGCGGCGGGAGGTTCGTACCAACTCTAATGGCGATTTTGAGATCCCCGGTCTGAAGAGAGGTGTTTACCGGCTGACGGCAAGCAAAGAAGGTTTCAAGTCTTTCACCGCTGATCAGATCATTCTGGAAGCATCGGAAACGCGCCGGGTGAACGTGATGTTTGAACTGGGCTCGGTCGGCTCGGAAGTCACCGTGAATGCGGGAGCGGCCGTCATCCAGACCGATACGGTAAAAATACAGACAGCGATCGATACCTCGACTCATTTTGATACGCCGCTGGTGGCGGGGAGTGCTACGTTCGATCCCAGCCTGTTCATTACATCCGCTCCGCTGGTGAACCAGAGTAGCGGATTATGGAGTTCCCAATGGGCCGGCCAAAGCTCATCGCAGGTGCAGGAAGGCCAGGACGGGCATACCAACGACGGAGCGGTGAACCAGTTGAACAACATCCTGGATGCGCAGGAGGTCACGGTGGTGACGGCGAACAACTCCGCCGAGTTTGCGCGCGTGGGATACCTGAACCTGGTGACAAAATCGGGATCCAACAACTTCCATGGACGGGCGGCGTATTTTCACCAGAACTCGGCGCTTGGCGCGCGCAACTTCTTCGAGGACCAGAAAGCCAAGCAACTTACGCACACGATTAGCGTGAGCGCGTCCGGTCCGGTGATCAAGAATAAGACTTTCTTTTACGCGTCGGTGAACATTCTGCGCATTCCGGGGAAGCAGTTCTACTTGCGGGATGTTCCGACGGATGCGATGCGGCGCGGGGATTTTTCGCAACTACTCGGCGGCTCGCGCCCGATCAGGATCACCGATCCAACGACCGGTCAGCCGTTCTCTGGGAACATCATCCCTTCGAGCCGCATCAGCGCGGTCTCGCAGGCGGTGAATGAAAAATACCTGCCGGCCCCGAATCGCGCCGGACTGGCGAACAATTTGGGGTTTACATTTCCGTACCCCGACGATTATTCGCTGCGCAAGGATTTTACGCAGCGAATCGACCATCAGCTAACGGACAAGAACCGGCTGATGGGAAGACTGGTCGAAGATTGGGGGCTATACGTGCTGCCGTCGAATTACCCTTCGTTTGCATGGACCCGTGTGCGGTTCAACGTGCATTTGGTGGTGGAAGACACGCATATCTTCTCGCCGGCATTGGTCAACTCGTTTCGCGTGGGCCTCTACAAGGAGAAAGTGACGGATGGAGACACGGTTTATGGAGTCACTCCATTCAAGGGTGATGAAGCAGTGAACGCGATCGGACTGAAGGGGGTCAATCCGCGCGGGTACAGCGCGCAGGGTTTCCCGGTGATGAGTATTGCGGGATATTCCCCGTTGCGTACGCAACCGGGCGGTGTGGTGTCCAACGATCACGACTGGGGCTATGCCGATACGATGACCTGGTCCAGGGGACGCCACATTATCAAGTTCGGCGGCGAGTATAAGCCGCAATCGCGCTTCGTGGGCAACATTCCGGAAGGAACTTATGGTTCGTTCGTGTTCAATGGATCAGTGACGGGATATGGTTACGCGGATTTTCTGCTTGGCGTCCCGTTTACGAGTACGCGTCTGGATCCGATTACGGAGCGAACGTTGCGCGACAGTGAACTGGGCCTGTTCGTGACCGATTCATTCAAAGTAAACAGCCGGCTGACGCTTGATCTGGGTCTGCGGTGGGACCGGTTCGGGTCGCCATCCTACAGTGACGGGCTGCAGTATAACTGGGATCCGTCCACGGGAAACGTGATTGTGCCTCAGAACAAGCTGGACAGAGTGAGCCCGCTCTATCCAAAGAGCATTACGGTAGCGGCCGGTGAGGTAAGGCAATCTCCGAGCCGTGCAAACTTTGTTCCGCGAATCGGGGCGGCCTATCGTATCGCCGATAAATGGGTTGTGCGCGGCGGCTACGGCGTTTTCAATGAAACGGTCGGACGCTACTCCAGATTGAGCAGCGCGCCGTTTCAGATCAGCGAAACGTATCAGAATGCGATTACGAACGGACAACCGCTGCTGACGTTTCCCAACCCTTTTCCATCGTCGCTTGCCGGGGCGCAAATACCATCGCAAAACGTGACGGGATACCCGATCGACACCAGTAACGGCAAGATACATCAATATAACGTAACGCTGGAACGGCAGATTAAGGACATGGGGCTGCGGTTATCGTATGTTGGATCGCACGACTACGGCATGAATTACGCCATATCGGTGAACAAGCCGGAACCAAGCCGGATCCCATTCACGGCGAGCCGCCGGCCATATCCGCAAGTGGTGGGCGCGACATACTACCGTTCCAATGGTGAATCGAAGTTCAACGCCATGACGATTGAGGCGGTTCGGAAGGTAGGACAGGTGACATTTGACGCACATTGGACACTGGCGTCCAGCTATTCCAATTTCCAAAGCGGATCGAATCTTGAAAATCCCTACGGGCCGCGATTTTTTGCGCGCGATCAATTCACCCCGCGACAGCGCGCGGTCGTAAATCTGGTGTGGGATCTTCCGGTGGGTAAAGGGCGCAAATTCTTGAGCAATGCGAATCCGGCTGTCAACGGCGTGCTGGGCGGATGGCAGGTATATTGGGTCGGCTATTTCGAATCGGGACACTATTTTTCGCCGTCGTTCAGCGGTTTGGATCCGTCGAACACGAACACATTCGGCGGCCTGCCCGATCGGCTTTGCAATGGAAACCTGGCCGCAAGCCAGCGGAGTATCGGCCATTGGTTCGATACGTCGTGTTTCGCGCCGCCGCCGGAGGGCCGCTTCGGGAATTCAGGTGCTTTTGTCCTGGAGGGGCCCGGCTACAACATGCAGCATGTGTCGGTGGCTAAAACGTTCAATTTGACTGAGCGGGTGAAGTTCACCTTCACGGCCGCGGCTTCGAACGTGTTGAACCATCCGAATTTCAAGGTTCCGGCAGCGAATATCTCCATTCCGGCCAGCGCTGGCGTGGTGAGTTCGCTGGTGGACGGCAGTGCTTCACGACTGATCGATTTGCGTGGGAGGATCGATTTCTGATGAAGAAGATGTATGGGTCGGGGCGCGCTGCTGCTTTCGCGCTTTCATCATGTCTGTTGGTGTTTCACGGGTGTTCGCGATCGAAACCGCCGTATTCGCCGGAACAGGCGCTGAAGATGTTTCATGTCCCCGAAGGATTCCATGTCGAACTGGTGGCGTCCGAACCGCTGATATCGGACGCCATCGCGATGTCGTTTGACGAGCATGGCCGGATTTGGGTGGTGGAAATGGCGGATTATCCACTGGATCCGAAATCACTGGGGCGTATCAGACTTCTTGAAGACCGCGATGGGGATGGTCGGTTTGAGCGTGCGACTGTCTTCGCCGACGGCCTGCATTTCCCTGAAGGGGTGATGCCCTGGAAGAAGGGCATCCTGGTGACGTGCGCTCCGGACATTCTTTATTTCGAGGACACAGATGGAGATGGCAGGGCGGATATGCGGCGGGTGGTGTTGACGGGCTTTGCGCAGGGCAATCCTCAACTGCGCGTAAACAGCCCTTTGTACGGTCTCGACAATTGGATCTATGTTTCCTATCCACGCCCGCCGGTACCGCACCGGTATGTCAAAGAGTTCGGAGATCAAGGGAGCGCGATCCGCTTCCCGGATCATCCTGAAATTCCGGCGCTGAACATACACGGCATGGATGTTCGTTTCCGTATGGACCCGCCACAAGTGGAGGCGCTAGCTGGAAATTCGCAGTTCGGGAACGCGATGGACGCATGGGGGCGCCGGTACACGGTTTGGAATAACGACCACATCCGCGAAGTAGTCATCCAGAACCGATACTTGAAGCGGAACCCCTACCTTGCCGCTCCCACCGCAATGCAGTCGCTTTCCGACCACGGGAAAGCAGCCGCTGTGTATCCGAAGACGGTGGATCCGTTCTACATCCACGATTCCCAGACGGGTCACTTCACATCCGCATGCGGGATTTCCGTTTATGGCGGCGGGCGCTTTCCGAAAGACTTTGACCTGAACTCCTTTACGTGTGAACCGGTGCATGGCTTGGTGCACCGCGATGTGCTGGTGGAGAATGGGGCGACGTTTAGGGCAAAGCGGGCGGACGAGAAGAGTGAATTCATTACGTCGAGCGACGCATGGTTCCGGCCGGTTTTCACCACCGTTGGTCCCGATGGCGCGTTGTACGTCGTCGATTATTACCGCTACACGGTGGAGCATCCCGAATTCGTGCCGCCGCACTTGCTAAAGCAGATCGACTTTGAGGCGCACCGCAGGCTGGGCCGGATCTATCGTGTCGTATATGGGGATCCAAAACCAGTCAAGGTAACCCTGGCGCAGGCTTCGCCGGCGGAACTGGTAACCGCGTTGAGCGACGGCAACATGTGGCGGCGCGTGACAGCGCAGCGGCTGTTGATTGATCAGCAGGATCGAACGGTTCAGTCAGAACTGGAAAAACTGGCGCGCGAAGGCGAGCCTGCCGTGGCGCGCGTACATGCTCTTTGGACGCTACAAGGCATGAACGCGCTTGCCGACGAAGCCATTTTGCGGGCGCTCGATGACTCCACCGCTGGTGTGCGGGAGAACGCGGTGCGGCTGGCGGAGTTGCGGCTGCCGAATCGGGCACTGGAAGAAAAACTGCTGCGGCTGGCGGGAGACAGCAGTGCCAGGGTGCGGTTTCAACTGGCTTGCACGCTCGGCTTGCTGCCGCCGAAGAGAGCGTTTCCGGCGCTGAAAAGCATCGCCCTGCGGGACGCGGGTGATTCGTGGTTTCAAACGGCCGTGCTGACGAGCGCGGCGGATGACGCGGTGATGTGGTATCGCGAAATGACGGCGTCCAAGGCGGACGATTCGTTCTTGCGGCGGATTGGATCGGTAGTGGGCGCACGAGGAAAAGACGTTGAGATTCGCGAGGTGCTGGGGGTAGTCGCCAACGCGCGGCAGGCCGGGGATGCCGGCTGGCGTGTCGCAACGTTAGAAGGAGTGGCCGACGGACTGCGGCATCAGAGCGGCGGACGAACGCCGTTGCACATATCGCAAGAAATTGTGGTCGGGCTCTTACATGAGCCGCCGCTGGCAATCCAAAGCGCGGCTTTGCAGGTGGCCGGCGCCGTTCGGATGAGTCCCACGCCGGCATTTGCGGCTTTGCTGCGGCGCGCCCGCGCCACAGCAGCGGATGAGCGCGCGCCGGAGGCATCGCGGAAGATGGCGATCGGCACGCTGGGCTTGGATATGAGCCCCGAGGTTGTCCCTGTGCTTGCGGCTCTACTCGATCCGAAGCGCTCGGAGACGGTGCAGATCGCGGCCGCGGGCGCGTTGACCGCGAACGCCGATCCGGCAGTGGGCGCGGCTTTCATTGCGCACTGGCGCGAGGCGACGGGTAACGTACGCGAAAGAATGCTGGCGTGGTATTTCGGGGATAAATCGCGCTTACCAGCGTTGCTCGGCGCCGTGGAGGCTCGCACTGTGCAACCGTGGTCGCTGGGCCCCGCACGAACGCAGCAACTGCTGCGATCGAAGGATCCGGCCATCGCGGCGCGCGCGAACAGCCTTTTGGGCGAAGCGTCTCAAGCGCAGCGCAAAGCGGTCTACGACCGTTATGTTCCGGCATTGGCGATGAAGGAGGACGCGCAAAGGGGCAGAGCGGTGTACGAGCGAGCTTGCAGCGAATGCCACAAAATCGGAAACACGGGTTCTGAAGTGGGTCCTGACCTGCGGACCGTTTCGACGCATTACAAAGAGGCGCTGCTTGCCGACATTTTGATGCCGAATTTGAATATCGAAGGCGGATACGAGGAGTACCTGGTGGAAACGGCGGATGGCCAGACAATCACCGGGATTCTGGCTAGGGAAACACCGGTATCGATGACGTTGCGCAGACGCAAAGGCGAGGAGGATACAATTTTACGTTCGGCGGTGAAGAGCATGCGGTCACTGAACGTCTCACCGATGCCGGACGATCTGGAGAATAGTATCGACGTGCAGCAGATGGCTGATGTGATTGCTTACGTGAAAAGCCTGAAGTAAACAACCGTTTCCCATGTGAGTCCGGTGGCTGTAGCTCGAATTCAATTTCGCGGCTGGTGTACCGTCTGCCGCTCCCTCGTCACGAGTTTCCCGCCCTTCCTGGAGTCGGGAACCCCCGGGCGCAAGGCAACCGCGGATGGCTGGCTCAACCGGGCTCTGACGCCTGCCTCGCAAATGTCGCCGGTGCGGGCGGCGAGTCTTGGTCCGAATCTGCCGCGCGCGCTGCGGCGGGAAGAACGCGGCCGTGGCGGTGAGCTCGCTGCGCGAATTTCAGGTGAAGGATTCGATGGGCGCGGGCGCGTTCGAAAGCCTATATGCGCATGCGGGCAACAGCGAGTTGCAATCGACGGGGAAAGAGACGTTCGAGGCCATCAGGATGGTGCAGTCCGTACAGCGGCAGCCTTACACGCCGTGAGGCGGAGCAGTGTATCCGAACGGGCGTCTGGGTCAGAGCCTGCTCCAGATTGCGCGGCTCATCAAGGCCGGAGTGGGGCTGGAGGTGGCCTTCGCCGATGTGGGCGAGCTGGGATACGCACGTCAACCAGGCGAACATTCTGTCGAACCTCCTTGATGAATTCGCGAAGAGCATCGAGGCGTTCCGGCGGGACATGGGCGAAGGCATGGAGGACGTGCTGCTGCTGACCATGTCGGAGTTCGGCCGCACGGCGGGCGAGAACGGCAATCGCGGCACGGACCACGGACATGCGAACATCATGCTGGCGCTAGGAGCGGGTGTGCGCGGCGGCAAGGTACACGGAAAATGGCCGGGGCTCGCGCGGGAACAGCTTTACGAGGGGCGCGATCTGGCGTTGACCACCGACTTCCGCGATGTTCTCGGGGAAGCCGTGTCGGTGCATTTGGGCAACGGGAATCTGGGCGCGGTCTTTCCGGGTTACACGCCCAAGCCGCCGGGAGTGCTGGAGCGGGGTTAGTTGCCGTTGTGTGGCGCAGTCACCGCAAGCATGCGCCAGGCGGTGGAGGCGTAGACCTCGGCGGCGCGCAGGATGTTGCGGATGGGCACGAACTCGTGCGGGCCGTGAGAGACCGCGAGCAGGCCCGGGCCGTAGGCGAAGGCGGGAATGCCGAGCGCGGCGTAGTAACGGGTTTCAAGCAGGCCGGGGCACGGTTCGATGCGGGTTGAGCCGCCGATGCTCTCCGCAAGAGCCAACGCCAGCGGCCCATCGGACGAAGTGTGGGAGGCGCGGCCCTGCTGCGTGAGCCGAACCTCCAAGCCGGTTCCTCCCGCACGGGCCTCGTCGAAGATCTCCTCGAGACGCGCACGCTCCGCCTCGAGATCCTCGTCCGGGTTCAGACGGCGGTCAATGGTGAAGCGGCACTCGCC
>JADLBG010000322.1 GCA_020847895.1 Bryobacterales bacterium | reverse complement strand
GGAAGAAGGTGTACATCAGAAAGAGCCAGAGACGGGCATGGAGGCGCGCGAGGCGTCCGGACGGCTTCTGGAATTCGCTCACAATCCACCCGCCTCCCGGTTGGAGCGCGGCGGCGAGTGTGGCGATCATCCGCGCGGCGTCGTCAGCGGCGAAGCAATCGAGAAAGAAGTGGGTAACGATCAGGTCATAGGAATCGCCGGGCAGCGGCGCGCGCAGGGCGTCCTGGTGATGGAAGCGTACGCGCCGCGCGGCAGGCTGGGGCAGCCGCCCGCGCGCGAGTTCAATCATGGCGGCGCTCGCTTCCACCACATCCACCCGCGCGGTATCGTTGATGGCAGCGAGGCGCGCGAGAAACCGGCCATCCCCCTCGCCGAGAATTAACACGCGGCGCGCGCACGCGGCACGGGAGAGGAAGGCGAAGCGCCGGCGTTCCAGAGCTTTGCCGAATGCCGCGTATTCGATCCAACGGTAGAATGCGGCGATTGGGTCGGCGTTCATAGCAGAAACAGGAGCGGGCTGAGCAGCACGCCGTCGACAAGCGCGCGGCGCGCTTCGAGGCTCATCCGGCTTCCACGGGCGAACAGGAGGGCGGTAGCCACGATACCGAGGGCCACGGCCCGGTAGAAGGGGGCGTCGCCCGGCAGCAGACAGGCCAGGGCGAGCAGCGGAGCCCAGACGAGAAGGAAACGGCCGGAGGCGACAGTCAGCGGATGCGGCCGTGGCGGCGCGCCGCCGCGCAGTTCGCGCCACTCCCAGGTTTCGATGGCCACCAGGTTGGCGAAGCAGAGCAGGAGGAAGGCGATTGCGGGCCGCAAGAGTTGTTCGAACGGGTGGGCGGCGATGGTCCACGGCACAAGAAACGTACCCAAGGTGAACAGCAGGGCGGCGACGAATTCCTTTGGAAGCCGGAACGGGCCGCGGCGCGCATGCACCAGGACGAAGTACAAGCTGACGCCCGCCAGGGCGATGAGTCCGTTATGAAAGACGGCGGGGCGCAGCCAGAAGATGATGAGGAGCAGGTTCAGCACGGCCACCGCGGCCAGCAGCCAGAGAGCCTGCTTATGGTAGCGGCGGTAGAAGCGGTGGCGGGCCGGTTCGAGAGCGCGCGCGGGGAGGCGCACGTCGAGAAGGCGGTCCGCCAGGTAGATGCACCACACGCTAAGGAACAGCACTACGCGGCCGGATTCGCGGATGGAAAGCAGGTAGCAATGGGCGAGGAAACTTTGCCACACCACCGCAACCACGGGCGCGTCCAGACTGAGGAGATTGGGATACAGCCAGACCGGGAACCTGGCTCGATCGGGTTGCTGGGCCATCGCCCTCCGCCCTTGATGTTAGCGAGGCTTGGGTTGACGTGTCGAGTTGACCCAGGAGATGAGGATACGGTTGAGTTCCGCAAGATCGATGGGTTTGGTGAGATAGTCGTCCATTCCCGCGGCCAGGCAGCGTTCGCGTTCCCCCTTCATGGCTCCGGCGGTAAGGGCGATGATTGGAATGCGGTGTCCGTCAGCCTCGCGCCTGCGGATTTCCGCCGTGGCCGTATAGCCGTCCATGCCGGGCATCTGGCAGTCCATGAAGATGGCGTCAAAGGGCTTGGCTTGCCATTCACGGAGAGCGGATTCTCCGTCGGGAGCGGCAACCACCTGATGGCCGGTCTTTTCGAGCAGCCGCTGCGCGATACGCTGGTTGACGGGGTTGTCTTCCACCAGGAGGATGGAGACCGGCTTTGATTCCTCACCGAGGGTTGATGCGGCGCATGGTGAGCTTTGCGCGGGTGCTGCCGCCGGGGCAACCGGCAGAGGCAGCAAGAGCCGGAACGTGGATCCTTTTCCTAGGGCGCTTTCCACGCTGATGACGCCGCCCATGGCATCCACAATCTCCCTGGAGATGGCGAGGCCGAGTCCGGTGCCGCCGAAACGGCGGGAGATGGAGGGGTCGGCCTGGTAGAACCTCTCGAAGATCTTTTTCCGTCCTTCTTCGGAGATGCCAATGCCTGTGTCCGCCACCGCAACGCAAAGCTCAATGGCTCCCGGCATGCTCTTCGTTGTGACAGTAACACGGACCGAGCCCTGCGTGGTGAACTTGACTGCGTTCGCGACGAGGTTGCTCAACACCTGACGAATGCGGCCGGCGTCTCCGTTCAAAGCAGGCAACGATCCGGGCATGGCGAATTCGAGCCGGATGCCCTTGTTGGCGGCCTGCGGTTCGAAAACGCGCACAGTTTCCGCAAGGAGCGCGGACGGGTCGAAGTCGCGGCGCTGTAACTCGAAGTGCCCGCGCTCAATCCTGGCGAGATCGAGCAGGTCATTGACAAGACCGAGAAGCGTGCGGCCGGAATCCGCAATCATGCCGACGAATTCTTTCTGCTCGGCGTCGAGGGGAGTATCGGAGAGCAACTGCGTCATGCCGAGAATGCCATGCAGCGGGGTCCGGACTTCGTGGCTCATGTTGGCCAGGAAGAGGCTTTTGGCGGCGCTGGCGGCGACCGCTTCCTGCTTGGCGCGGCGCATGCGAACCAGGAGCAGTAACAGTAGGATCGAAACCACGCCGAGCGCTCCGGCGAGCATGGCGGACAGCCGATTGGCATGATCGGCTTCAAATTCCCGGTAAAGCATTTCCGCTTCGCCGCTGTAATAGTAGTTCCATCGCCGGAGGATCCGCGCCAGGGTTCCATCGGCGAGCATGGCGCCGATCTCGTTCCGCAGCCTGTCCGCGGCAGGCGCGGCTTGCTCGGTGGAAACAAGGGACAGTTCGTTCACGGGCAGATCGAGACCGGCCGTATGGAAGGAGCGGCCTCTGCAATCCGGCGGATAGTGCAGCAACTGGTATTGAATGACGCGGCTCTCACCTACCATGACATCGGCCTGCCCCGTGCAAAGGGCGGCGAACGCCTCCTCGCGCGATTTTCGAGGCGCCGGCTCCGCTTTCGGGAAAGCCTCTTGCACAAAGCGCATGACCAGCGGGCGGGAAACGAGGGTCACCCGGCGGACGCGAGCAAGTCCGGCCCGGGTGGTGAAGGAAGGATCAACAGCCAGGGCAATGTAGGAGGTGCGCAGATAGGGAGCGGTGAAGTGCAGATCGGGCCACATCCGCTGCTGGGCCGAAAGCAGGGGCCAGAGGTCCACGGAGCGACTGTTGAATGCCGCGCGCGAGCCTTCCGGACGGCTCACCCAACGAAGGCGAATTCCGGACCTGGAGGCTGCTTCGTTGATCACCTCCGCGGTCATCCCGCCGGCCCTGCCGGTGGAATCCAAATAGTGGTAAGGATAGGAATTGTCGCTGCCGATGGTGTACTCATGGTCCGTTTGAAGAGAGCCCGCTCCGGTATCTCCAACCTGCCGGCACGCCACAAGAACAAGGACAACAAGACAACAGCCGGCAACCCTCAGGGCGCCTGGTAATCCCTCGCGGCGTGGTTTCGCACGTATCACATGGTTCCTACGCATTCCCTTATCGGCAGTTTGGTACCGTTTGAATCCGTGTTTGGCGAAAATCAGAAAGCGCGCACGTATTGCATGGCACCCGCGGCAGGAGAGCCTCTTATAACTGGTAGGGGCTGCGCATTTTCACGGTGAGCATCTTCGATGCCTCCTCGTCATTGAGCAGTTGCTGATGCTCGGCGTCCCAGCGCAGCTTGCGGCCGGTCAGCATGGCGATCTGCCCCAACCAACCCGGAGTGGCTGAACGGTGAGCCACGGAGGCCGGAGTCAGCGTCGGTTTGCGCGACTTCACGCATTCGATGAACTGCGCGTAGTGATCGGTGGAGCGCGTGAGGTGGATCTCGTTCGGCCCGATCTCGGATGAGAGGATGCTTTCCGGGCCGGCTTCAATCCCCCGGCGATCCACCCAGATCCAGCCGTGCTCCCCGATCCACCGGGTGCCGGAGCGGATATCGTCGTACCCGCCGGCAATCACCATTTCGATATCGCCGGGATACCTGGAGTGGATGCGGTACCGGCGCGCGGCATTCCACAGTTCAGTGACCGGTGGGTACTCGCCCTTGCCCTCGATTTCGTATGGTCCGGTGTGGTCAAACCCGAGGCCCCAGTGGGCGATATCGACGTGGTGGCCCACCCAGTCCATCAACTGGCCGCCGCCGTAGTTGAGATTCCAGCGCCAGTTCCAGTGGCAGCGCGCCTCGCAGTAGGGAGCCGCCGGCGCCGGCCCCAGCCAGCGGTCGTAGAGGAAAGTGGCGGGGGGGTCGGTGAACGCGGTCTTCCCTTCGACTTTCTTGTAGTCGAAGGGACCGTCGGGCAGGCCCACTTCCACCCTGCGAATCTTACCGAGGCGGCCGTTGCGGACCAGTTCGCAGGCGCGATGGAACTGCTCCTTGGAGCGCTGCCAGCTTCCGGTTTGCCAGATGCGCTTGCGCTCTTCCACTGCGTGGACGATGGAGAGCCCTTCGGCAAAGGAATGGGCAAGCGGCTTCTCGCCGTAGATATCCTTGCCGGCGTGCGCGGCCATCGTGCCTACGATGCCATGCCAGTGATCGGGCGTGGCGATGGTGACGGCATCGATGTCGCGGCGGAACAGGACTTCCTCGAAGGCGCGATAGGCGGCGCAATCCTTATTCCCGTACTTCTTGTCGATCTTGCCCTTGGCTTCCGTCAGGTGCTCGTCGTCGACGTCGCAGACGGCGACGTACTGCACGTGGGGGAGTTTGGTGAACGCATTGATATGCCCGTTGCCCATGCCCCCGCAGCCGATGGTGGCGAGGGTGACACGGTCGCTGGGAGCGGTGGCTCCTCCCAGGCCGAGGGCGGCCGCTTTGACGATGGCGGGAAAGCCGCCGGCCACGGCGGGCGCGGCGGCGGAGAGAAAATGCCGGCGGGTCTTCATCAGTTTTAGGTATACACCTTTTCCCTTTGCCGGCGGTATTTGCGGTGTTTGCGCGATGGCATTGATGAGATGGCGCTGTTTCGCTACTCTGAACGTATTCCGGAAATGCACGAACTGCTGATCACGCACGGCGACGGCTCTACCCGCGTTGTCAAGCTCGAGGACCGGCCGGTGACAGTGGGCCGCTGTCCGACGTGCGAGTTGTCCTTTCCTCAGGATCCGGAACTCTCCCGCAAACACATGCAGTTCGCCTACGACGGATCGCATTGGACGGTTCGCGATCTGGGGAGCACGAATGGAACGCGGATCAACGGGGCGCCTCTCCAGAAGGCGCACACGCTTCGCCCCGGCGATTGTGTGGCGGCGAGCCAGTTGACCTTGCAGTTTCGTGAACGGGAGAGCGCTTCGAAAACGGTGATGTTCGAGGCCAGCCGGATGGACGTGAAGGCTCCGGGAACCGTCGCCATCCAACTGAAGGACGTGCTTGAGTCCAGTGCGCAGCCCTCCACCTCTCCCGAGATCGCCAAACAGTGGGTTAGCCCGCTGCAAGCCTTGATCCGCGTGGGGCGGGAACTGGCGGTGCGGCGGCCGCTCGAAGAGATATTCCCGGTGATCCTCGACCTGGCGCTCGAAGCGGTGAGCGCCGAGCGCGGCGTGCTGCTGGTGCTCGAAGGGGACCGCCTGGTGGAAAAGGCGTCGCATGGCGGCGAATTCCGCATCAGCACCGCGGTGCGCGACCAGGTGATGAACGAACGGCAATCGCTGATGATTCAAAGCGTAGCCGAGGCCCCCGGCTTCAAAGAGCGCAAGAGCATTGTGATTCAAGGTGTCCGATCCCTGATGGCTGTGCCGCTGCAGACCGACGAGCGCGTCATCGGCCTGTTGTACGTCGATGCGCTGAATTATCTGAGGCGCTTCAAGAACGATGATCTGAACCTTCTCACCGTGATGGCGAACGTGGCTGCGATCCGGATCGAGCGGGAGCGGTTGGCGTTGGTGGAAGAGGCCGAACGCCGGCACATGGTGGAACTGGACCAGGCGGCGGAGATTCAACAGCGGCATTTACCCGCGGCGGCTCCGAAATGGGATGGCCTGGAACTGGTGGGCCTCCACAATCCCTGCCGTACCGTGGGAGGCGACTATCACGATTACCTGAAGCTCTCCGGCGGCACATACGGCATTGTCGTGGCCGATGTGGCGGGCAAGGGGATGCCGGCGGCGCTGATGATGATGGGCCTTCAGGCCCGTGTGCAGGCGCTGTTTGAAACCTGCGGCACAATTGCCGATTTTATGCGCGTGCTCAACCGGAGCATGAACCCCACCTGTGCTCCGAACCGGTTTGTGACGGTGTTCGCCTCGGTTTTCGATCCGGCGACCGGCGGCTTCCGCTATGTCAACGCGGCGCATACACCCGGCCTGCTGGTGCGCGCCGGCGGATTGGTGGAACAACTGCAAACCGGCGGCATGTTCGTCGGTCTGCTTCCGAACCTCAGCTACGAAGAGGGAGCCACCGTTTTGCAGGACGGGGACCTGGTGGTGCTCTACAGTGACGGCATTTCAGAACAGGAGAATGCCGCCGGTGAGGAGTTCGGAGTGGAGCGGCTCGCCGAGTTTGTGCGTATCCGGCGCGCGCTGCCCCTCGATGAGATTCTTTCCACGCTCCACGCTGCCCTCGAGGCGTGGACCGGAACCGGACCGGTAACGGATGATCAGACCCTGGTGATCTTGCGCAGAAGGACGCTCGGAACCACCCGGCTCGCTCCGCGAAAGGAATAACAGAGGCCGCCCGCGCGGGATCGGCCCCTGCGGCTCTCAAAGACCGGCCCCTATGCCTTGCCGGCCAAGGCTTTCCGTTCTTCCGTCTGGATCTGGATCTGCCTGGGTTTGCTCGATTCGAGGATTGGCATCCGGATGTCGAGGACGCCGTTGTGCAGTTTGCATTGCACATGATCCACATCGAGACCCGTGGGCAGCGTCACCGCGGTATAGAATTTCCCGTACGTCAGTTGCGTGAACGCATTCTTTTCGAAGCCCTCCGGGGCCTTGCGTTCGCCTTCGATTACGAGCTGGTTGTTCTGCACACTCACCCGGACATCCTTTTCGGTCACGCCGGGCAGAATCGCGCGCAGATTGAGGTGGTTGTCAGTCCAGGCGGACTCGAGCACGGGACTGAAGGTCCAGGTCCGCTCAGTGGCCGGCGGAAGGGCCCCCGGCTGAGTCTGATAGCCGTAGAAGTTCTCGAACATCTGATCCACGGAACGCCGGAAATGATCCAGCGTCTGGCGAACATCATTAGCAAGCAGTGTATTCATCATAGACTCCTCAATTCCAAGGGTTGGTCAGGGAGGAGAAGGAACAAATCCCGGCGGCGGGCCGGTGCCCAGGAAGGATTCTCGGAGCTTCCAGGGCAGGCGTGCCGCAAATGGTTGCCGGGAGCATCCTACTCCCGAACCTTCTCAGAGAATATTTCCAGCTATCAGTATGCGCCAGATTGGCGGGAACGTCAAGTAAATGAATAAACAAATCTGATTGCGTAAGACTAATAATTTCGCCTATTCTTTTAGTTAGAGGACCACTCTTATGGTTTGTCACCCTCCTCACCCCGACTCCATCGCCGGACTCCGCCACCTCCGCGAGGAGGTCGCCCAGCGGGGGGACCAATGCCTCGCCCTCCTCCTGGCAGGCCTGGATGTCTACACCTCCCTGGGACGAGAATGGGAACTGCTCGAAATCATGCGCAGGTTCGCCCACGACGCCGAAGACATGGTGCGCAACACGCCGAGCGCCGCCGAGTTGAAGAAGCTCTACGAAGGCGACGACACCAGCCCGCCGGCCAGGTAGACGATACAAAGGCTCCGGCCGGCACATCCTCTGCGGGGTAGAACACAATGAACAGCGCTGCGCCTGAATTCGGAGGGCGGCAAAACCGCCGGCGGCTATGGCTCGTCTTTGCCCTCACCACCCTCCTCATGGGAATGGAGGCCGTCGCTGGAGTGTGGGCGAATAGCCTGGCGCTGCTCGCCGACGCGGGGCACATGCTGACCGATGCGGGCTCGCTCGGTCTCTCGCTGCTGGCCATGCACTTTGCCGCCCGCAATCCGACGCCCGGCAAGTCCTACGGCTATTACCGCGCGGAAATCCTCGCCGCTCTCGCCAACGCGACGCTGCTGTTGATGATTTCCATAGCGATTCTCTACGAAGCCTGGAGGCGCTTCCAAAGTCCGCCCGAGGTGCTGGGGATGCCGGTGTTGATTGTCGCGGCGGCCGGATTGCTTGTGAATCTGGCGGGAGCATTTCTGCTGCGGCAGGGTTCCGGGGAGAGCCTGAACGTCCAGGGGGCATATCTCGAAGTGCTCAGCGACACGCTCGGCTCGGCCGGGGTGATCATTGCCGGCCTTCTCATCTGGATCAAGGGCTGGTATCTGGCCGATCCGCTCATCAGCGCCGCGATCAGCCTGATGATCCTGCCGCGCACCTGGTCTCTGCTGAGCCAGGCCACGCACATCCTCATGGAAGGCGCTCCGGCTCATATCGACCAGTCGGCACTGGCCGCCGCCGCGAATGAAGTCCCCGGCGTCCTGGATCTGCACGACCTGCACGTGTGGACCATCACGTCGGGATTCACGGCATTGAGCGCGCACGTCACGGTGGAGCCGGGCACGGATTCCAACTGTGTGTTGAATCAGCTACAGGCCTTGCTGCGGGACCGTTTCGGCATCACGCATTCCACGCTGCAACTCGAAGCCGGCAAGCCCGGCGATTGCCAGCCCACCATTTGAGGGCTACTTCTTCGCGGCGGCATCGAGCGCTTCCAACTCGCGCCCGGCTTCCACCCATTTGCCCTGCGCCGTCAGTTCCCGGTAGCGCTGGAGATGGCGGCGCACTTCCTCGAGGCGTTTTTCGGCATCCGGAGCAGTCTGCGGCGGTGCGGGCAGCTGCGGCGTCCCGGGTTTGGCTTCGGCGGCGGGAGGCGGGCTGAGGCCGGACAATTGCGCAATCGCCTGCTCATACGTGTCGGTATAGACCAGCGAGTTTCCGGTGGCGATGGCAACCTTCTTCAACTGCGGCATACGGGCCTGGCTTGCCTGAATGTAGATCGGCTCGATGTAGACGAAAGCGTTATCGATGGGAAGCACGAGCATCTGGCCGCGAAGCACCTGGGAGCCCTGCTGATTCCAAAGGCTGAGGTCTTTCGAGATGTTCTGATCCTGGTTGATGCGCGCTTCAATCTGGAGGGGACCGAAAATGAGTTCCTGTTTGGAAAGCTGCAGAAACAGCAGTTCGCCGAGTTTGTCGCCGTCACAGCGGGCGGCCATGAATCCGATCAGGTTGTCTTTGTTGCGCGGCGTGAAAGGCAGCAGCAGCAGGAACTCGGGAGTCGATTCGCCGGGCAGCGTGGCTACGACGTAGGTGGGCGCCACCGCCGCCGGACGCGACTCCTGTGAATTGATGAAACGGGCGACGTCCCAGGCGTCTTCCTTGTTGTAGAACGCCTCGGAATCGCGCATGTGGAAGGTACGGTAGATCTCGGCCTGGACGCGGAACAGCGTTTCCGGGTAGCGGGCGTGTTCGCGCAAGTCGGCGGGCATCTCGGATGCCTGGCGCAGGAGTTTGGGAAACAGGCGGGCGTAGGCCTGAATGATGGGGTCCGAGGGATCAAAGATGTAGAGTTGCACGTCCCCGTCATAAGCGTCGATGGTGGCTTTGACGGAATTGCGGATGTAGTTGAAGGATCCGAAGGACGTACTCACTGTTCGCGCGTAGGGGTGGGCCTGGGAAGTGGTGTAGCCGTCGATCATCCACACCAGGCGCCCGGCGTTGGTAATGACCAGGTAGGGATCGCTATCCCATTGCAGAAAGCCGGCCAGTTCGGAGACCCGCTCGCGAACGTCGCGGCGGATCATCATGCGGCTTTCCGGCGTGAGAAAACCGGTGAGCAGAATGTTCCCGTCGGCGTAGGAAATGGCGGCGGCAAGCCGCATCGGCAGGGAGGAGATGGGGAAACCGCCCGTGCCCTCGGAGCGGCTGTGGACGTTCTCGGCGCCCGAAGGATAGTTGAATTCCGGCTGCGCCGTGCGCACAAAGACGGGCTCATGGGTTACCTCGCCGTAGTACAACTCCGGCCGGGTGAGCTTGAGGCTTTTCGTCTTCACCTCGAGGGGGGCGTTTTCGATAAACAACTGCGGCATACCGTCCGCCGTGATCCTGTTGGCTTCCGCCAGCACGACACCGTAGCCGTGGGTCTAGATAAAATGCGGATTCATCCACCGCGACCGGGCGTCGCCGCTCAACTGGTTCACATCGAGTTCCCGCGGTGTGAGCATCACCTGACGCAAATGGCCGTCGATGGTGTAGCGGTCGACGTCGGTGTCGTGGAAGACGTAGTAAGGGCGAAGCGCCTGAATCTGAGTGACGGTATCATGGAACGCCCGCCAATCCCACAGGCGGACGTTATCGAGCAGTGGTTTGTGCTTTGCCGTATCGATGCGCGCGTCAAGGCTCGCGTGAAATTCCACCTCCCTTGCGCGGCGGTCCAGGCCGTAGGCAGTGCGCGTGGCGGCTATATGGCGCTGGATGTAGGGCTTTTGGAGAGAGATTTCGTTCGGGCGCACATAAATGGACTGCACCGCTTGCGGGACAACGGCTTCAAAGAGTACGGGGACCACCACGGCCACGCCCGCGATCATCCATTTCCGGCTCCAGGCCATGGCGGCGCCGGCCAGACAACCCGCGATCGTGAGCCATCGCAAGGGCAGGCGGAACCGTTCATCGACATAATCAATGCCCACCAGGAAACTGTGGTCGTGGGTCAGCATGTCGTACCGGTCCAGATACCGGTCCGCGGCGAGGGCGAGAAGAAAGATCAGAATGACCCAGCGGAGAAAGCCGGAGCGAAGAATCGGACGCAGGTCGAGTTCGCCCCACTCGATGTTGCCATCGGAAACCAGTCGTGGCCCCGCCCTGCGGGACGCCCAGAACAGGTGAGCGCCCAGGTGAACCAGACCGGCGAGGGCGGCGAACACCAGTACGGCGCGGAGCGCCATCTCAAAGAATGGCAATTCGAAGAGATAAAACGAAAGCGGATGCTGAAAGACGGGATCTTTCCAGGATGTGGCTTCGGGCGGCAACTGGCGTCCGCCGAGGAATAGCACGGCCGTCCAGTTATCCACGACAATGGAAGCCGCCGCATAGGCCAGCACAAGGAGGCCGAGCGTGGCTAGTTTGTTGTAGAGCGGATGCCTGCTCAATCCCGTTCCCGCCGCCTTCACCCCGCGCGCATGGGCCATCCACAGGACGGCGAACGCGGCGGCGGCAACCACCATC
>JADLBG010000321.1 GCA_020847895.1 Bryobacterales bacterium | reverse complement strand
TGACCGCCGTGACTCCGGCCTATTTACCGGTAATGGGTCTCCCCCTCGTGTCTGGGCGGCTGTTCATGGAGGGGGACCGCGGAGACGGGAAGTTGGTTGCCATCGTGAACCAGACAGCCGCGCGCCGGTTCTGGCCGGGACAGGACCCGGTTGGCAGAAGAGTGGGACTTGGGAGCGCGGAGCATTTTGCCTATTTCCGCGTGCCTCCTCCAGAGGGTCAACCGGAATGGCGCGAGATCGTGGGTGTGGTGGGAGATGCCCGCGGTTCGGCTCTGGATGAGTCCCCTCAACCTGAGGTGTATTACTGCTACCGGCAGTTCCCCTGGTACAACCCGGCGCTGGTGTTGCGCACCGGCGGTGATCCCATGGCGCTCGCCGCGGCCATCCGCGGCGAGGCGAAGGCGCTGAATTCGCGCGCCGTGATAACCGGGGTGAAGAGCATGGAGCAGATTACGGCGGACTCGATTTCTCAGCCCCGCTTCCGCGCCTGGCTGACCGGGCTTTCCTCCATGCTCGCCATCCTCTTGGGAATGGTGGGTGTGTATGGTGTGATGTCGTACGCCGCGGCGCGCCGCACGCGGGAAGTGGGGATTCGCATGGCCCTGGGGGCAACCCGGTGGGAAGCTGCCTGGGCCGTGACAGGACAGGTAACGCTTGCCGCGGGTGTGGGCCTCCTCCTGGGGATCCTGGCAGCCCTTGCAGCCGCGCGCGTCATACGGTCTATGCTCTTTGGTGTCGGCCCCACGGACCCTCTGACGCTTGCCGGCGCCTGCCTTCTCTTTGCAGCCTCCGCGCTGCTCGCGGGCTACGTCCCGGCGCGGCGCGCCGCGGGCGTGGATCCAGCTATCGCCTTACGGTGCGAGTAGAAACATGAGAGGTGATTCACTTCAATGAAGAGCGTCTGTGATGCCGCGGCAAGGAAGGAAATCCTGGCGCGGATGGCAAGACTCGAACCCGGCACGAAAGCCAAATGGGGAAAGATGACCGCGGCGCAGATGGTAGGCCACGTCGCTGCTCCAATGCGCGGCGCCATGGGGGAAATGAAAGTCACCGATAAGCCTGGCCCGTTGCGGAACCGGATCATCCGCTACCTCGTCATCCATGTCCTGCCGTGGCCAAGGGGCGTCCCCACCGTTCCCGAGTACGTCCATGCCGGCGAAGAAGACTTTTCAAAGAACATTCACGCCCTAACCGCCGTACTGGAACGCTTCGCGGCAGCACATACTTTGGCGCCGCATCCCGCCTTCGGAGCCCTCTCCCGGAAAGACTGGGGCTGCCTGACATACCGCCACCTCGACCATCACCTGAAGCAGTTCGGATTATAGCCGCTATGGTCCCAAGCAGCCTTCCCAAGTGCCGCCTCTAGCTTCCGGGACCCCCGATGGTATCGGACAGCGAGAAGATCGGCAGGTAGAGCGCAATCAGCACGAACGCCACAAAGCCGCCCATGAAGATCATGATGGCGGGCTCGATCAGCGAGAGCGTGGCCGTCATTTGCGTGGTGACGTCCTCTTCATAAAACTCCGCCACCGAGTTCAGCATCGCAGGCAGCGCGCCCGTCGATTCACCCACCTCGATCATGTCGATCGCCAGCGGCGGAAAAATCTTGCTCGAATCCAGCGAGCGCGAGAGCGGCTGCCCTTCTTTCACCAACTGCCTTGCCTGTTCGAGCGTGCGCCGCAACAGCCGCGATTCGAGCGACGTGAATGCTGTCTCGAGCGCCTGCATTAACGGAATGCCCCCGAGCAGGAGCGTCGAAAGTACCCTCCCCAACTGCGCCACCTGGTACTTGATCCAGATGGAGCCGAGAACCGGCGTGCGCAGCTTCCACTGATCGAGCTTCTCTTTTCCGGTTTCGGTCTGCGCCCACAACCGCGCGCCGATCACCGACCCCGCCAGCGCCACCACGATCATCAGGATGTATTGCCTTGCGAAGGTGCCGACGCTGATCAGCATTAAGGTAATTCCCGGGAGGTTCGCATTCAACCCGGCATACAGAGTGGCGAATTGGGGAACGACGTACGTCACCATGAACACGATCAGCGCCGTCACCAGCACAATCAACACCGCCGGATAGATGAGCGCCAGCATCAGCTTCTTCTTCACCGACATCGACAGGCGCTGGTAGGCCAGAAACCGCTCCAACACCTCAACCAGCGCGCCCGATTTTTCTCCCGCCATGATGGAGGTCACATAAATAGGAGGGAACACCCCCGCGGCGGCAAAGGCGTCCGAAAGCAGCGCCCCGTTGCGCACCTCCTCACGCACCACCTGGATGTGCTTGCCCAACTTCGGATCCGTCAAACGATCCGCCAGCAGGTCCAGGCACTTGAGGATCGGCAGCCCCGCGCGCACCAGCGTCAGAAACTGCTGGTTGAAGATGAGGAACTTCTCGATGTTGATCTTCTTGCGCCCGGTCCCCACCCCGAGCGAAGCCGCCAGCGACTTGCCGCTTGGTTTGATCGAGTAGATGAGGAAGCCCTGCTGCGCAAACCGGTCCCGAAGCTCCACCTCGTTGTCGGCTTCGGCCACCTGCTCTTTGATCTGCCCCCTCGAATCGGCGTACTTGAGAAGAAACTCGGCCATCTGTCGTCAAGTATAAGACGAGCACGCGGGGTTGGGCGTGCAATCAGCCTTTCAGATTCATCCGCGCCACTACGGTGGTGTCCTCGAAGTCGCGTTGAATCTGGAAGCCCATGCCGCGGCAAATGGCCTGCATCGGCGCGTTCTCGGCGGAAATTTCCCCGAACACCGTCTCCACGCCTTCATCCCTGGCGACGCGGAGGAGACGCCGCAGCAACTCCTTGCCAAGTCCCTGGCCCTGGAAGCTGTCGCTCACCACAAGCGCGAATTCGGCTTCCCGCCGGCCGCGCGCGAAGGCCTGCATATCCTTCGCCAGCCGGCCTACGGCGATGATCTCCGGCGCCCCTGTTTGCGGATTCTCGCGCTCCACCACCAAGGCCATCTGGCGCGTGTAGTCAATAAAACAGATGCGGATGAGGCGTTCATGAGCAATGCGCGTGCTCAGCTTGAGCGCGGAGAGATAGCGGAAATACACCGTGCGGTCGCCCAGCGTCTGGTGGAACTGCACGATAAGCGGCTCGTCTTCCGGGCGGATGGGCCGGATCGACACCCGCTCTCCGTTCTTCATCTGCCAGTCGCCTGCGTACTCCACGGGGTACGGCCGTATCGCCGGCTTGGGCAACTTACCGGCGGGAATCTCCGGGGGATACAACTCCAACTCGACTCTCCCTGCCGCGATCCGCAGGTTCCGGATGCGCGGGTGTTCCACGATGAGACGGCCAAGGCGCACCAGCAGCCTCAGGTACATCTCGCGCTGCTCGCTGATTTGCGCGTGCGTTTGCAGCCGCTCGAGCACTACCGCCGCCAGCGATGTCGTCAACGGCGGCAACCCGTAGACCCGCTCGCCCCATTCGCCTTCCATGAACACGACAGGCCCAAAGCGCTCATCCACAAAACTGCCCACGGCGAGAGGCGAATCCTCGGGTAGCGAGATGCCATAGGCGGCAAGCAGTTCGCGCGCCTCTCCGCCGCTGAGACTCGCGCGTGCATCGAGGATGGCTCGCGCTTCCGCCATGCCTTCGTCCGCCGCCTCCATCAGGGGCGTTTCGTAAATGCCCTGCAGGTTCTCGGTGTACGCGCCCATGTAGAGGAACATGCGCACGGCGGTATCGGGATAGGCAAACGTAGGAATCTCCGCGGAGCGAAGCAGCGCCACTCCCCCCGCCACGTCCACGCCTCCCATCCAGCTTGCCAGAATCGGCTTCTTGCCCAACTTTGCGAACGGCTTCATCTGTTCGGCCGTCTCGGTGGGGTCCGTATTCGCCTGCGGCGCCAGAACCACGAGGATGCCGTCGCTGTTGGGGTCCTTGGCCACAATCTCCACCACCTTGGCGAAGCGCTCCGGCTTGGCGTCGCCGAGAATATCAATCGGATTGGCGTGGCTCCATTCCGAAGGAAGCGCCTGGTTCAGCGCCGCCATGGTGTCTTCCGAAAGCGGCGCCAGATCCCCGCCGCCGGTGATCAGCATATCGGTGGCTAACACAGCCGGACCGCCGGCGTTGGTGACAATCGCCAGCCGCTTTCCCTGCGGCCTCGGCTGCTTGCTTAACACTTCCGCCATGTAAAAGAGGTCTGAGATGTGGCTGACGCGCAGTACTCCGCAGCGCCGCAGCGCGGCGTCCAGAACGTCGTCCCGTCCGGGCACGGCGCCCGTGTGAGCCGCCGCGGCGCGGGCGCCTTCCGCCGTGCGCCCGGCTTTGATCACAATCACCGGCTTGGTGAGCGCCACTTCGCGCGCCGCGGAAAGAAACGAGCGCGCATCGCCCACGGATTCCATGTAAATGAGAATGCTTCGGGTCCGGGCATCGTTGCCCAGGTAATCGATCAGATCGCCCCACCCCACATCGGCCATCGACCCAATGGAAACGAATGCGCTGAAGCCCACCAGTTCCCGGTGGCTCCAATCCAGGACAGCCGTACACAATGCTCCGCTCTGGCTGAGAAACGCCACGGTCCCCTGCCGCGCCATGGCGTTGGCGAAGGTGGCGTTCAAACCGCTCGTGGGGCACATCACGCCCAGACAGTTCGGTCCGATGATGCGCAGCGCCCCTTTGCGCGCTTCTTCGAGCGCCTGCTGCTCGAGCGCTTCTCCCCGCGGGCCAAGTTCGCGAAATCCCGCCGCAAGGACGATGGCGCCTTTGACTCCGGCGTCGACACATTCGCGGATGATGCCCGGTACGGTCTGAGCCGGGGTGACGACCACCGCAAGATCGACGGCCTCGGGCACTTCTCGAACGGATGGGTAAGCCCTCACTCCCAACACGCTCGAACGCTTCGGATTCACGGGGTACACCGTGCCCCCAAACGGAGAGCTGATCAGGTTCCAAAGCGTGGTCCGCCCCACGCTGCCCGGCGCTTCCGTGGCGCCGATCACCGCCACTGAATCGGGCTTGAAAAAGACGTCCAGCGGATAGCGCTCCCGCCCGAACAGCGAGTGAGCCGGTTCTACCGGAGATTTGACGTGAGGTTTGCTCATTGCTCGCCGGTGATGCGAACGTTCCGGAACATGCCCATGTCGAAAAAGCTGCCGATGCCCACTCTGCCCGCGCCCAGGCTCATATCGACAGCGCGCATGGAAGGCGAAGTTTCGCCGTTCACCCAAACGTCCACGCGCCCGCTCGACCCGTCATAGACAAGTTTCACCTTGTGCCACTGGCCGTCATGAAGAGTCGCCGGGCCTTCCAGAGAACTGATGCGTACACGGTCGCCGCCGAAGACATGGAAGATCCCGTTGTGCACCGCGGTATGCGCCGCCGAATCGACCGAGAGATGGGCGTAGTTGAAATGATCCTTGTCCTTCCCGGCGTAAACAAGTATGAGGGAGTTATGCCGGTTGCGGATGGCTGCCGGCTCAGGCTGCACTTCCGCATCGATGGTCACCTTGCGATAATCGGGAGTCTCCGCAAGCGCATATTGCGAGGGGCGGCGCGGCTGCGTGGAAGGTCTCGGCGTGAGCAGATGGAGCACGCCATCCTCCATCTTCCAGTCAGAGGCGATGGG
The DNA here is from genome assembly GCA_020847895.1 of Bryobacterales bacterium. GTDB lineage: Bacteria > Acidobacteriota > Terriglobia > Bryobacterales > Bryobacteraceae > CADEFT01. The sequence goes on along the minus strand of JADLBG010000321.1, from coordinate 3,556 downwards.
AACATCCCATTTCAGGCCGAAAGCCTCGATCGTACGTTCCGCTGAAAGTAAAGGGGGGGCAAGAAGGATCAGCGCAGTGAGCCGCACCATACAACGAGTATAGACACACGAAAGGGGCGGATCGCCCCCATCTCTTCATCCGTTATCGGGTTGACGCCATCATATGGACATTCAGTGTCCCTGCGCGTGTGTTGCGCTTTCCGGCCGTGCGTGATAACGGTTTCACATGAAGAGATGAGAACTACCGCCCCCTCTCTTGTCCGGTTCTATACGAGCACCTCCTGATGAGATTCTGGGCATTGCTGCCCGCCTTCTACATCAGCACCTCCTTTCGGAGATCTTTGAAGGCTCTTACTGCTACCTTCTAACCCAATTCTCAGCCTGAATTCCGGATCTGTCAATGGGTATTCGAGGCCTAATTCATGCCGGGGTTTCCGCCCACAATCGGCGCGTGGATCACCGTAACCCCGCCTGATCCAAGAGCGCTATGCAGCGCCCCCGCAATCTCCTCTCTCTTGTTGACCCGCACTCCGTTCGCACCCAATGACCGCGCCAATTGATCAAATGGAATTGCCCCCAATTGAGTCGCCATTCCCTGGCCATATTGCCGCAAATGTCCGCTGTGCGTAATCCCCCAGCATTGATCATCCGCCACCACCGCGACGAACGAAAGTCCCTGTCTGGCGGCGCACTCGAGATCCGCGACATTGAACGTGAATGCCCCATCTCCGGAAAGCAGCAGCACCGGACGGCGCGGGTCCGCCAGCCGCGCGGCCATCGCCCCTCCGATTCCAAACCCCACTACGCCGCTCCGGCCGCAAGGCAGCCAGTAGCCCGGGTAGCGCCGCTGGCACAGAAGTTGGTGCGCCCACTGGCCGATGCTCCCGCCGTCAATCAGCAGCGTCCCCTCGGCAGGCAGCGCCTTCTCAATGGCATCGATCACGTCAATGGCGTGCGTATGCCCCTCCACCCGTTGAGCTTCCGCGCCCGCGCGGATGCGCGCCGCAAACTCCGTCCGTCTCCGCCGCGCCTCCGCGAGCCATTCCGAAGCGCGGGGCCAACCCTGCTTCTCGCGCAACTGCTTCCAGCCGCGGTCCAGCCGGATCACTTTCACTCCGGTTTGAAGATACCCCACACGGTAATCCGCGGCCGCGCCGGCGAGTACGACGAGATCGGAATCCGCCAGCAGGCCGGGATCTCCGCTGGCGGCGCCAATCACGCCCACGAACGCCTCACTCTCCCGCGGACAGATGCCGCGGTCCCAAATGGGAGTCTGAACGGGAATGCCGGCGGATTCGGCAAACGCCAGGAGATCCCCGCCTTCGCCGCTGTAATGCAATTCGCTGCCCGCGATGATCAGAGGCCGCCTGGCCGCGCGCAACTCACGCACGGCTGCATCCACCGCCTCCACGCTGACACCCGGCGCAGCCGGGACGGTGTTCCCTCGAAGCAATGCCTCGCCATCCACTTCGGCGCGCTGCACATCCATGGGAATCATCAGGTGCACGGGGCCGCGCGGGGGCGCGCAGGCGGTCTGCCATGCCTCGTCGAACATCTGCACGATCCGCTCCGGCGTGTCCACCAGATGAGAGTATTTCGAGACCGGCTTGACCACGCTCGCCTGATCCAGATCCTGGAAGCATCCCAATCCGAGCGTCGGCAGGTCCGCCGATCCGCTGATGTAGAGCATGGGAGCCTGGTCGAACCACGCGTTCATTACTCCGGTAAGGGCGTTCGCCACGGCGACCCCGCTGGAGGTGGCGCAGACGCCCGGCCTGCCCGTCAGGCGGCCGTATCCTTCGGCGATATAGGCCGCCGTCTGCTCATTGCGCGTATCGATCAGGCGCATTCCCGCCCGCGTCGCCGCGTCAAACAGCGGGTCGAGTCCGTGGCCGCAAAGGGCCGCCATCCATTCGACGCCGCGCTCCCGCAGCGCCTCCACCAGCCATTCCACAGCCGTTCGTTTCATCACGAGCCATTGTACAGGTCTGCTACCATCAAAGGTATGACGTTGGACGAACTCCAGAGGGAGTATTTACCGCTCCGCCAGCAGGCTGACGCTGTGCGGAGCTATCTTTGACGCCGCTTCCAAAAGAAAACAATTTGAAGCCTTAGACCATCAGATTTCGTCGCCCGATTTCTGGAACTCGCCCGAGTTGAGCCAGAAGGTGATGCAGGACCGCAAGAAGCTCGAGCAGGCTCTGCAAAATGACGCGCGGATCGCGGCCATGACCAGCGATGTCGAGACGCTCTTCGAACTCGGCTCCGAAGGCGAAGATGTAACCCGCGACATCGAGCGCGAACTGAAGAGCCTCTCCGAACGTCTGAGCACGATGGAAACCACCATGCTCCTCGGCGGAGAGCATGACGCCCGCAGCGCCATCATGACCATCCATCCGGGAGCCGGCGGCACCGAAAGCCAGGATTGGGCCGAAATGCTGCTGCGCATGTACCTGCGCTGGGCGGAACGCATGGGCTTCGAATCGGTCATCACGGACCGGCTCGAGGGCGAGGGCGCGGGTATCAAGTCCGCCACCCTTGAAATCAACGGCGACAATGTCTTCGGCCTGCTGCAATCCGAAGTGGGCGTGCACCGGCTGGTACGCATCTCGCCCTTCGACGCCAACGCCCGGCGGCACACTTCGTTCGCTTCAGTCTTCGTGATTCCCCAAGTGGATGATGAGATCAAGATCGAAATCAAGCCCGAGGACCTGCGCGTGGATACCTTCCGCGCCAGCGGAGCCGGCGGGCAGCACGTCAACCGCACGGACTCCGCCATCCGCATGACACACCTCCCCACCGGAATCGTCGTCCAGTGCCAGAACGAGCGCTCGCAGCACAAGAACCGCGCCAGCGCGCTGAAACAACTTCGCGCGCGCCTGTTCGAGCACGAGATGCGCAAGCGGCGCGAGGAAGAGAAGAAGCTCGAGGATTCCAAGCTCGAGATCAACTTCGGCAGCCAGATCCGCAGCTATGTGCTCGCGCCTTATCGCATGATCAAGGATCACCGCACCAAGCTCGCCGTGGGCGACGTCGATCGCGTCCTCGATGGCGACCTCGAGGAGTTCATGCACGCCTACCTTGTGTGGCGCAAAACGGGCAAGATCGCCGGCGACGCCAAGGACGATCTGCCGGAGTAACTGGTGAGGGAAACAGACCTGGAGCAAGCCGCCGCCATCCTGCGCAACGGCGGACTCGTCGCTCTGCCCACGGAGACAGTGTACGGCCTCGGCGCCAACGCGCTCGATGCGCGCGCCGTGGCGCGCATTTACGAAGTGAAGGGCCGGCCGGCCACCAGTCCGCTCATCGTGCACGTATGCTCGGTCGAAATGGCGCGCGGCCTGGCTCGTGTCTGGTCCGCCGAAGCCGGTGCGCTCGCCGCACGCTTCTGGCCTGGTCCGCTCACGATGGTCGTCCCCAAACGCGAAGTGATTCCGGACATCGTGACCGCCGGACTCGACACGGTGGGGCTCCGTCTGCCGGCGCATGAAGTGATGCGCGAGGTGATTCGCCGCGCCGGCGTGCCCGTGGCCGCCCCCAGCGCCAATCGCTTCAC
>JADLBG010000320.1 GCA_020847895.1 Bryobacterales bacterium | reverse complement strand
GCGCGCGCGAAGTTGACAAGCTGCTTTTGCCCGGTCGACAAGCCCGCCCCGCGCTCCTGGACTTCGTGACGCAGCCCGCTCGGCAGGCTGTCCACAAAATCGGCGAGATTCACCTGCTCCACCGCTTCCTCGATGCGCGACTCCGAAATTCCCGAAGTGCCCAGGCGGATGTTGTCCTCCAGCGTGCCGGTGAACAGGAACGAGTCCTGGAGCACAATCGCGAACCGCCGGCGCAATTCGGCCAAGCCAACATCGCGAATGTCGATATCACCGATGCGGATCGCCCCTCGCTGGATGTCATAAAAGCGCAGGAGAAGATTGGTGAGCGTGGTTTTTCCCGCCCCCGTGTGGCCCACCACGGCAACGGTTTCGCCCGGCTCGATGCGGAAGCTCACATCCCGCAGAACCCAGTCCTCATCCTTGTAGGCAAACCAGACATGGTCGAATTCAATGGCGGCGGCGCCTTCGGGGAGCATTGTCTTGGCCGGGGCGCTTCCGATCACCACCGGCGTATCAAGCAATTGGAAAATGCGCTCCGCCGCCGCCGCCGCCGATTGCAGAATGTTGTATTTCTCGCTCAAATCCTGAATCGGCCGGAAAAACCGCAGGCCATATTGAAAGAACGCCACGAGAATCCCAAGGCTCAGGGCTCCTTCCCTCACCCGGAATCCGCCCCAGGCGAGCAGCGCCGCGAGTGTCACCATGCCGCAAAACTCGACCACCGGGTAGAACCATCCGTAGGCGATGATGGCTTCCTTGTAGGCGAGCATGTGCTCGCGGTTGACTTCGGTGAACTCCTCGCGGCTCTTGTCCTCGCGATTGAACAACTGAAGCACGCTCATGCCGCTGATGTGTTCCTGAAGGTAGGAATTGATCCGGGCTACCGCGGTGCGGATGCGGCGGTTGCTCTTCATCACATCGCGCCGGAACCGCACCGTCACCATCACCACCGCGGGAAGCGCAGCCACCAGCACCAGGGTCAACCTCGGGCTGAGTTGCACCAGCACGGCAAGCACCAGCGCCAGCATCAGCACATCCCCGAGCAGCGTTACCAGGCCCGATGCGAACAGCTCATTCAGCGCGTCGGCGTCCGTGGTGACACGCGTCAACATGCGCCCCACCGGGGTTCGATCATAGTAGGAAACATCGAGCCGTTGCAGGTGGTCCATCGTTTGGCGGCGCAGATCGAACATGGCCCTCTGTCCCGTGAGGTTCATCAGGTAAACCTGGGAGAAGTCCATCAACAGCGCCGCAATCAGGGTGCACAAGTAGACGATGGAAATCTGTCCCAGTCCCGTGAACGGATCGGAAGACAAGTACGGGTCAAGCCAGGAAGCGGTCGCATGCGCCGGCGGCGCCAGATAGCGGTCAATCGCCAGTTTCGTCAGTAGCGGCCCCAGCACTTCGGCGCCGGCATGCACCATCATGCACACTACGGCCACCGCTACCGAGCCTTTGTAAGGCTTGAGGTATGAAAGCAGCCGGACGATGAGGCGGCCGTCATAAAAACGGCCCGATACTTCTTCTTCCACGCGCGTTCTCTCAGTGTAGCGGATGGTAGGATAGCCACTGGTGGCCTCGACGGAGTACGTAAAAAAGGTGCTGGCGGCGGTGCGCCGCATTCCGCGCGGAAAGGTGGCCACTTACGGTGACGTGGCGGAGGCGGCGGGTTTTCCGGGCGCTGCCCGAGGGGTGGCCGCCGCGCTGCGGAAAGCGGAGGGAACCGTGCCCTGGCAGCGCGTTCTCGGCGCCGGCGGCCGCATCTGCCTTCGCGGAGTGAATGCCTTCGAACAGCGGCTGCTTCTCGATGCCGAAGGGGTGCGCTTCCGCGGTTCACGCGTGGATATGAAGGCGCACCGGTTCCGGCCCGGAGGGAGAAACCGGCAATGACCTATGACGAAATGGCGGCCTCCTTCCGGGAGGAACTGGAACCATCCGGGGAGCAGGAAAATGAGATCTTTCGCCTGTTCCTCGAAGCAGCCTGGAGACTCCGCGTGTTAAACGAAGAAGAATGCCAACTCTCGGAAAAAGCCGGCTGCGACGCCCTGCTCAGTGAAACGCCGGCCGTTCAGAAGAAGGCCGCGCGCATCCAGCGGCTCCGCACCCGGACCGAGACCGCCTTTTATCGTTCCCTGAACCGGCTCAAGAAGTTGCAAGCCACCCGGGCGCGCCGTCAGGAGGCTGAAAGGAAATCACCGGCGCGGCTTGCCCGTCTCGATACTCCGCCACACATCATGTGAGGTAAACACGCTATACTAATCGGTTGCGGCCTCACTCGCCGGGGCGCGCGGAGATTTGTGTGTTCTTTTCGATTCATGACCTGGAAGTTCGGAAAATTCACTTCGATGTGGAGTTTCCGCCTGGTGAGATCGACTTCCTGGATCCCGGCGTGCGCCAGACGGGCGTCTTGATGGCGCGGGGGACAGCGGAGTTGCTCAGCCATACGCTGGGCGAAATCCGGGTTCGGGGACATTTGAAGGTGACCATGGAGGCTCCTTGTGACCGCTGTCTGGAGCCTGCCGCTCTATTGATTGATTCGGACTTCGACCTGTTTTACCGTCCGCTGGCGACAGGACCCGAAGGGCCCGAAGTGGAGATCCACGACGGGGAAACCGAAATCGGATTCTATGTGAAGGACGGACTCGAGTTGGAGGAAGTCCTTCGCGAGTTTGTTTTGCTTGCCATGCCGATGCAGAAGGTGTGCAAGCCCGATTGCAAGGGAATCTGTCCGCAATGCGGACAGAACCGGAACGAAGCCGCTTGTGATTGCCGCGCCGGCCGTAATGACGACAGGTGGGCGGCTCTGAAGAATTTATAGACTTTCTTATAGAAGGAACGCTAAGACAATGCCGAATCCAAAACGCAGACATTCCAAAGAGAGGACCAGCACCCGCCGGGCGCACGACCATCTCAAGTCGCCGTCATCGTCGGAATGCCCGAAGTGCGGGGAGCCGAAATTGCCTCACCGGGTGTGTCCGCATTGTGGAACATACAAAGGCAGGGAAGTGATCGAGGTCGCAGAACAGTAACCGAGCTCCGTGGCAGGCTCTTCCATCTAGTTCATTATTAACCCTATGGTCACCATCGCCGTGGACGCCATGGGCGGCGACAACGCACCCAAGGCCGAAGTCGAAGGGGTTCTCCGCGCCGTAAAAACTCTCCCCGTTGAGGTCATCCTGGTAGGAAGAGAGGATGCCATCAAGCAGGAACTGGCTCAGCATGAAGGCTGGAGGAGCCTTCCCATCAAGGTGCAGCACGCCAGTGAAGTGATCACCATGGAGGACAGCGCCGCCAAGGCGATGCGAACGAAGAAGGACAGTTCCATTCGTGTCGCCTCGCGCCTGGTGCGCGAGGGAATCGCCCACGGGGTGGTGTCGGCCGGCAATACGGGCGCCGCCATGGCGACCGCGAAAATGGTCCAGGGAATGATCAGCGGCGTCGAGCGCCCCGCTCTCGCTCAGGTTTTCCCCACCATGAAAGGCAGCCCCGCGGTGATGGTGGATGTAGGCGCCAATGTCGATTCCTCTCCGCGCATGCTGGCGCAGTTTGCCATCATGGGCGAGATCTATTCCCGCGTCATCTGCCGCACCGAACGTCCGCGCGTCGGACTCCTGTCCATCGGTGAGGAGGAGCACAAGGGAAATGAACTCACGCGCGCCGCCACCCCCTTGCTGAAGACGCTGGATATCAACTTCATCGGCAACGTGGAAGGACGCGATCTCTATACGGGAGAGGTCGATGTCGTGGTGTGCGACGGCTTTATCGGCAACGTGGCGCTCAAGGTCAGCGAGGGCGTGGTGGATGTAATGAAGCACATGCTTCAGGAATCGCTCCGCGAAACCATCACCCGCCAGATCGGCTACGTCCTCTCGCGTTCGGCTTATACCGATTTCAAGAAACGGGTGGATTATTCCGAATACGGCGGCGCGCCGCTCCTCGGGGTGCGCGGAGTGTGCATCATCTGCCACGGACGCTCCAATCCCAACGCCATCAAGAACGCCGTCCGCGTGGCGGCTGAATTCGCCCAGGCAAATGTTAACGAGCGCATTGCCAATGAGCTGCGGAAATCCGCCATCGGGAACGGAGCAGCGCCCGCCGCGGCGGAATAACCGTAAGATGATAGGCTGGTGACGCCATGAGAGTCATCTGTCTCTTTTTCCTCACCGCGCTCGCCTCCCTTGCTTCCCGCGCCATCATCCCTCTCAACGGAACCTGGCAATTGGCCGAATCCGTCGACAGCGCCCAGCCTCCGCAAGCCTGGCCCCATAGCGTTCCCGTGCCCGGACTCGCACACTCCGCCACGCCGCCGCTCGCCAATATCGACGCTTTCGACTCACGTGAGTTCATCCAGGCCTCCATCCGCGAGAAGAAAATGCCCGAATCGGCCCGAATCGAAAACGCGGGCATCGCGCGCCAGGACCGCAACTTCCTTTGGTACAAACGGCAGTTCCTGGCCCCGCCCAAGACCGGCCGGCTCCTCCTCCGCATCCGCAAAGCCCAGTTCGGCCACGCGGTTTACCTCAACGGCAACTTCATCGGAGAGGCCCGCGCCTGCTGGGCCGCCACTTTCTTCGACCTCACCGGAGCCGTCCTGTGGGGCAAAACCAACCATCTCATCGTCCGCATTGGAGCGCACCCCGCCGTTCTTCCCGTCTGGGCCCCCGCCGGAACGGATTTCGAAAAGTACAAGTGGACGCCGGGCATCTACGACGATGTCGACCTCATCGCTCTCCCCTCCGCCGCCTACGTCGAGCACGTCCAGGTGGCCCCGCGTCTCCACGACTCCACGGTCCTTATCGAAACCACCATTCGCAACCGCGGCGCTGAACCCGCCCGCCTTGACGTGAGGAACTCCATCGCCGGACTCTCCGCGGCGCCGCGTTTCCTCACCGTCCCGCCGGGCCAATCCGCCTCCGTCCAATCCACCATCAGACTCCCCCAGCCGCATCTCTGGTCGCCCTCTGATCCGTATCTCTACACCGTGCGCACCACCGCCGGACAGGATTCCTTGGACACCCGCTTCGGCTTCCGCGAGTTCCGCTTCGACACCGCCACCAAGCGCGCCTACCTCAACGGCAAACCCTTCTTCCCGCGCGGCTCCAACATCACCCTCCACCGCTTCTTCGAGGACCCGCTCTCGAAACAGCACCCCTGGGACCGCGCGTGGGTCAAACGCCTGCTCTCCGATCTCCCCAAACAGTTCCACTGGAACTCCTTCCGCTTTTGCATCGGCCCCGTGCCGGACTTCTGGTTCGACATCGCCGATGAGGCCGGGCTTCTCATCCAGAACGAGTTCTTCATCTGGAACGGCCGCGGCTATTTTCCTCCCTACCGCGAGGAAGAACTCATCGCCCAGTACCGCGATTGGATGCGCGACCACTGGAACCACCCGTCACTCGCCATCTGGGACGCCTCCAATGAAACCGACTCCGACATGCTCCGGGAACGCGTCATCCCCGCCGTCCGCCAACTCGATCTTTCTAACCGGCCGTGGGACAACGGCTACTCCATCCCCTCGGGCCCCAACGATCCCGTCGAGGATCATCCCTACCTCTTCTCGCGCATCCGTGGCGGCGGCAATTTCTCCATGACTGAGTTGATGCAGATGACCGGAGCCAAAACCACTAACGCCGGCCACCCCTCGGCCCATGCTGTCATCCTCAACGAGTACGGCTGGCTCTGGCTCAACCGCGACGGCACGCCCACCCTGCTCACCGAAGCCGTCTACGAAAAGCTCCTGGGCAAGGACGCCACTCCCGAACAGCGGTTCCAACTCTACGCGTATTCCCTCGCCGGACTCACCGAATTCTGGCGCGCCCGTCGTAACTTTGCCGGCGTCCTCCACTTCACCTGGCTCACCTGCTCCTACCCGGGGGTCAAGACCGGCGATCACTGGCGCGACGTCGAGAAACTGGAACTCGAACCGAACTTCCGGGAATGGGTTCGCGAAGCCTTCAAGCCGCTCGGCCTCTACATCAACTTCTGGAACCCGAAACTCCGCCCCGCCGAACAGCGCGTCTACAGCGTCATGATGGTTAACGACGATCCCCTCCCGCGTCAGGGCAAGCTTACTTTGGCCTTTAGGGGCGGGGAATCGCAATCCGTCACTTTCGAGATCCCCGCTCTTGGCGCGCATACCTGGAATTTCCGCCTCGCCGCGCCCGCCGCGGGAAGTACCGAACTCGTCGCCACGGCCCAAACCGCAGGCGCCGAGCCCACCCGCAGCCGCCGCAAAATTCTCATCGAATGACCATCCTACAATAGGAATAAGCCTGTCATGCGCCGTCTCCTAATCCCGCTTCTCCTCGCGCCGCTGGCGTTTGGTCAATCCAAGCGTCTTGACCCCATAAAGTGGAAATTGGAGTTTCAGCCCGCCTCCGTACGCCCGGGCGGAGTGGCGATCGGCAAGCTCACCGCCGCCATCGAGCCCCCGTGGCATCTCTACTCTCCCACCACCCCCAAGGGTGGCCCCATCGTCACCACACTTTCCCTGACGCCCAACGACGCCATCGAAGCAGTCGAGGTGTTCCGTCCCAAGCCGGATCGAAAGTTTGATCAAAACTTCAATCTGGAGACGGAAACATATGAAAAAGAAGCCATCTTCTTCCTCAAAATAAAATTGAAGCCCGGCGCGCCCGCCCAACCCTTGGAACTCACCGCCAACACCCGCTACCAAGCCTGCACTGATAAGCAATGCCTGCCCCCGGTGCGCCGAACGGCGTCGGCTACACTGACACCTGACGCCGCTGCCCCGACGCCGTCCTTCGAGCTTCCCGCGGGCTATGCGGCCATTTCCCAGGGCGTATCCCCAAGTGGCGCCACCGGGGCAGGGAAGCCGCCTTCCTCCCCTTCCCCCACGCCACAAACCAGCGGCGATCTCGCGCAATTTGCCCTGCTCGCTTTCGGACTCGGACTCGCCGCCGTATTCACTCCCTGTGTCTTCCCGATGATTCCCTTCACGGTGACCTATTTCCTCAACCGCCAGTCCGCATCGCGCGCCGACAGCATCCTTCAGGCCGGGGTCTTCTCGGCCGGCATCGTGCTTCTCTTCACATCCCTGGGATTCGTGACCACAGCGCTCCTGGGACCGTTCGGAGTGGTGCAACTGGGGTCCAATCCCTGGGTGAACGGATTCATCGCCATCGTATTTGCCGCATTTTCACTGAGTATGCTCGGCGCATTCGAGATCACCTTGCCTTCCGGTCTGTTGACGAAGATGGACCGGGCTTCGCAGAGCAAGGGCGGCGTTGTAGGATCGCTGCTCATGGGGCTGACTTTCTCGCTCACTTCGTTCGCCTGTGTGGGCCCGTTCGTGGGGAGTCTGCTGGCGGCTTCCGTCCAGGGTGGAAAACTCCAGCCGGCCATCGGGATGCTGGCGTTCTCCTCCGGTCTGGCTTCTCCCTTCTTCCTGCTGGCCATGTTTCCTTCCACTCTCTCGAGCCTCCCGCGCAGCGGCGCCTGGCTTCCGAGGGTGAAGACAGTGCTCGGCTTTGTGCTGTTAGCCGCGTCCCTCAAGTACGTAAGCAACATCGACCAGGTGCTCCAGTGGAATTTCCTCACGCGCGACCGCTTCCTCGCCGCCTGGGTGGTCCTCTTCGCGCTCCCCGGTTTGTATCTGCTTGGGCTTCTGAGAATGGAAGGCATCAAGCCGGACCAGAACATGGGCGTGGGCCGCACCCTGGCCGCTTCCGCCTTCCTCATGTTCTCCATCAGCCTGCTGCCGGGCATGTTCTGCGGCAAGCTGGGCGAACTGGATGCCTATGTTCCGCTTGCCGGTGAAGGCTGCGCCGCGCCGGGTGGAACGGCAGCCGGAGGCGAACAACTGGTCTGGATGAAGAACCAGTACAAGGAGGCCCTCGCCAAGGCCAGGGCGGAACATAAGCTCCTATTCATCAACTTCACCGGCTACGCCTGCACGAACTGCCACTGGATGAAAGCAAATATGTTCCCTCGTCCGGAGATTATGGACGAGATGCGGAAGTTCGTGTTGGTCGAGTTATACACAGATGGTACCGATGCCGAATCGGAAAGAAACCAGGAGTTACAGAACTCCCGCTTCTCCACCATAGCCATTCCGTACTATGTCCTCATTGACCCCGATGAAAAGGTGATTGCCGCGTTTCCCGGTTTGACCAAGAAATCCGAGGAATTCCTGGCATTCCTGAAGTCCGGCCGGCAGGCGGAGGCCAAGTCCGCCGCTTCTCTCTAAGCGCCTCCTCTCCGCCCCGCAGCCTCGTCCGGGTACGGGGTAGGTCCGCTTAGCTTACCCTATTTTCCCGCGTACCACTCTAACCTCGTCACGGTACCAACTGTTCTCCCCGCGCCCCTGCTCCAGTGAAGACAATAAATCAGAAGAAACGAAGACTTACTAACTGAGAAGTAGAGGTTCAATCACCGTGAAGCTGTCAAGCTGCCTGTTCACCTTCGGGCTCCTGCTGCCCGTCTCCGGCGTGCTGTCCGGCGCCACCATCACCTTCGCCTCCCAAGGAACACCTTCCGATCCGAATGAATGGAACAGCCTCGGCGGCACCATCGCCATCGCTCCACATCCCGCGTGGGCGGCCGCGCTTCCCGGCTCCTCCTGGGTCAGCTACTTCAATACCGGCGACCCCGCCAGTCCCTATTACATGAGCCCTTCGAACGGAACCGTGGTTTCGTTCTTTGAACTGCTGACACTGCCGTGGGAGCCGAATACGGCCACCATCACCTACCGCGCTGACGATTCGGCCGCCTTCTACATCAACAGCGTTCTCGTCCGGCCCGAAGCTCCGGGCTCCGGCAACACCTACAAACTGTGCTCCGATTTTCCGGTTGGATGCAAGGCCAACACGGAGGTCACGATGGACATCACATCGTACCTGCAGACCGGCGCCAACACCCTGCGTTTCGACGTGGCGCAGCGCAACGGGGTCAGCTTTGGCCTGAACTACCTCGGCTCGGCAGATGGTCCCAGGAGGGGAATCGAGAATCCCGTACCCGAACCAGCCACCTTCGGACTGATCGGAATTCCCTTGCTCGGCATCGGCCTGTGGCGCCGCAAGACTCGCCAGGGTTGAGGAAGCCGCAACCCGGCCTGTCCGCGGCACGTCGAAAGAACCTGAGCGATCATATAGCTATGTGGTTCATACGCGCGGTAGTCCTCACCGGATTGCTCGCCGCCTCCGCCTCCGCCCAGCTCAAGCTGAATATTCAGCAGTTGACCAGCTTCATCGAGTCCTCCATCAAACTCAAGCAGGAAGACAAGCGCGTCGCCGAATACGTAAAGAAGGTCCAACTCACCGAGCGCCTGGACGACCGGACCATCGAGGTCTGGCAGGGGAAGGGACTTGGACCCAAGACCGTCGAGGCGCTGCGCAACCTGGTGGATGCCTCGCAAACCCTCCCCAAACCGGCCGCCGCCGTAGCCAGGCCCGCCGCCCCCGTGATTCCTCCACCGTCGCCCGAAGAACAGCGCCGCGTGCTCGACCAGGCCCGGGACTATGCGATGAACTACAGCAAGCGCCTGCCGGACTTTATTTGCACCCAGGTCACCCGCCGTTACTACGACCCCACCGGCCTCGAATTCTGGCGCGGCATGGACACCATCACCGAAAAGCTTACCTACTTCGAGCAGAAGGAAGACTATAAAGTGGTGACCGTGGATGGCCGCCTCGCCGATACGACGCATGACAAACTCGGCGGGGCCACCTCGAGCGGCGAGTTCGGCAGCATGATGAAGGAGGTCTTCGACCCGAAGACAGAGACCCGGTTCCACTGGCTGCGCTGGGGAACGCTCCGGGGCCGCCGGAACCATGTCTATGCTTACAGCGTGTCCCAATCGAGATCGCAGTGGCGCATCGACTACCAGCGCACCATGGAGATCGTTCCCGCCTACCGGGGACTGATCTACGTGGACGCGGACCTGCTCACCGTTACCCGGATCACCCTGGAGGCAATCGACATTCCGCCCACTTTTCCAATCCAGTTGGCGAGGACGACGCTCGATTACGATTTCATCAAGATCGGCGAGGCCGAACATGTCCTTCCGCTCCGCGCCGAGATCCGGATGCGCGAGGGACGCACGCTGGTGAAGAACGAGGTCGAGTTCCGCATGTACCGCAAGTTCGGCGCGGAGGCGACCATCAAGTTCGAGACGCCGGAACCGCTTCCCGAGGATGTCACCAAGGAACAACCCGCCCAGCCAACCCCGGCGAAGCCGCCGAACGAATAGGGGGCTGGGGATGCACACTCGTCACCGGTAACGAACGGGAGTTTG
>JADLBG010000319.1 GCA_020847895.1 Bryobacterales bacterium | reverse complement strand
GGCGGCAACCGCAACATCCAATTCGGTATACGATTGGTTTTTTGAGGAAGGAGGACCGGAGACATGAAACTGGACCGGCGTCATTTTGTACGGATGGGGGCCGCCACCGCAATGGGAGGCCTCCTCGCCCTGGCGGCGCAGGAAAAACGAGTGGCGGGCATCAAACTCGGCACTTCCTTCACTCCCGCTCCCAAGGAAAACGACTTCGAGATGCTGCGCTACTCGGGAGTAGAGGCGGTGTCCATCTGGACCACCATCGAGAACAACAACCTCGAATGGATGCTGGCCACGAGGAAGAAACTCGAGGCCAATCACGTCGAGGTGTACAACATCGGCATCCTCGATCTGCATTGCGATCCCACCATCGTGCTCGGCCTTGACGGCGTGGACAACAAGATCGCGCAGTACAAGGCGTATCTCGGCAACCTCAGCCGCGCGGGAATCCACTACACCACCTACGCGCACATGGCGAACATCAAGATCCAGAAGGTGCCCGGCTACTACCAGACGTCCATCCAGACGGCGCGGGGCGGGGCGCCGACACGCGAATTTGACCTTGCCGTCGCGCGCACGCTTCCGTTCTCCCACGGCAAGGAGTATCACGCCGATCATATCTGGGGCACGTTCACGAAGTTCATCCGCGCGGTGATGCCCGTGGCGGAGAAGAACAAAGTCCGCATCGGCCTTCATCCGGATGACCCGCCGGTGGACACGCTGGGCGGAGTGGCGCGCGTGTTCCGCAACATCGAAGGATACGACCGCGCGTTTCAGATCGCCGGTTCGGAAAACTTCGGCGCCTGTCTCTGCATCGGCACCTGGGCCGAGGGCGGCAAGATGATGGGCCTCTCTCCCGTGGAGGCGGTGCACTACTTCGGCAAGAAGAAAAAGCTGTTCAAGGTGCACTTCCGCAACGTCACCTCTCCGCTGCCGAAGTTCCGCGAAGCCTTCCTCGATGACGGCTATGTGGATATGTACGGCGTGATGCGCGCCTTGAAGCAGGAGAACCTCACGGGCATTATCATTCCCGATCACGTTCCGGGCGGGGGATACCCCGCGGCCAACCTGGTCTACACCATCGGCTATATGAAAGCCCTGCGCGACCGGGCCAACCGCGAGGTGGCGTAAGGCTACCGGCTCACGACGGGATTTCCGTGCTCGTCCAGGTGCGGGTACGGCCCGCCGGTGCGGAAGTGGTCGAGGATATAGTCGTTAAACTGCGGAGTGGGTTCAAAGTAGCCGCCCTTGCGGATGTGCTCTTTGATGGCGGCCTCGTTGAGTTCCACTCCCAGTCCCGGGGAGTCCGGCACAGTGATGAATCCACGGTCGACAATCGGCTTGTGCGGTCCGGTCACCAGGCTGTCCCACCAGGGAATATCGACGGCGTGGTTTTCCATGGCGAGCATATTCTTGATGGTAGCCGCCATGTGCACCGACGCCAGGCACCCTACCGGCGAACCGGCGAAGTGGATTGCCGTCTGCACGCCGTGCATCGACGCGTAATCGGCAATGCGTTTCGTCTCGCGGATGGCCCCCGAAGTAAGCGGATCGGGATGAATGATATCGATGGCGCGGTTCTCAATCAGGCTTTGGAAGCCTTCCTCGAGACCGAACAGGCTCTCCCCGGTGGCGATTGGCGTGGTTGTCGATTCCGACAGCTCTTTGTAAGCCCGCCAGTTCTTCGGGGCATCGCCGCCCGCTCCCAGGTGGCCCACCTGGATCATGTCTTCCGCCCAGGCCAAGTCATACTTCTCGAACGCGCGCGCGTAGCGGATGCTGTCCTTCATGGTCAGGCGGCCAAAATGATCCGAGGCTAACGGCTCCTCCCATCCAATCGCGTCGCGCACTGCCTGTATGTATTCGCAAAGGTATTGGAGTCCTTTTTCAGTGGCGACGCCGAGGCTGTTGACTGCCCCGGGACGGTGGGCCACGAGGTTGGTGCCGAGGTCCATTTTGAAGAACGTGAATCCCTTTTCCTTGCGCTTCTTCAACCGCTCGGCGAACACCTTCGGATCCTTGCTTTGATCCGTGTCGCAGTAGATGCGGATCTTGTCGCGGTACTTGGAACCCACCAGCCGCCACGCAGGCACGCCGTACACTTTGCCTGCAATGTCGTGCAGCGCCATGTCCACGGCGCTGTAGCCGCCGCCCAGCCGCTGCTGGCCGGCGAAGTTGCGAATGCTGTCCAGGATGGGCTCGATGTTGAGCGGGTTCTTGCCGAGGAGATGGGGTTTCAACACGAGCGCAATTCCTTCGCGTCCGGCGTCGCGCACTTCTCCTAGCCCATACACTCCCTGGTTCGTATCAATGCGGATGATGGGGTAGTCGTAGTTGGAGGCCACCAGTACCGATCGCATGTCAGTGATCTTCAACTGGCTGGGCGAAGAGTTGCGGTTGACGCCGCCCGAAGCGTTGCTTTGCGCGCCGGCCGATTCCCTGGTCATTTGGAACATGCCTGCAACACCGCCAGCCAGGGCAAGGAGCCTTCTGCGCCCGATTCGGGAGCGATTAGAAAAAGATGAAGGGATAAGGGACATATGAATCCTCATCAGAGAAAATACTGTTTCGAATCGCCGGACGCAAGTGGGGGGGAGTCACTGCTTCACAAAAAGAGACAGCGCCATCGCGAATCCGATGAAGATGACGGCGCCGCGCACGAATGGGCGGCCCATTTTCCGGGCGAGTCCCGCGCCTCCGTAGCCGCCGAGGATGGCGCCGGCGGCCATGAGAATCACATCGGGCCAGAACACCATGCCGGCATAGATGAAATAGACCGCGGCCACGCCGTTGATGCAGAGGGCGAAGAACATCTTCAGCCCGTTCATCTGGTGGATGTCGTCGAGCCCGAGGATGCTCAGGGCGGCCAGCATCAGGATGCCGATACCGGCTCCGAAATATCCGCCATACAGGGCGACGAACAATTGAAAAACCATGGCGCCCGCCAGCCAACCGGTGGTGGTGTGCCCCTTCTCGCCTCCCAGCGCTCCCGAGGATTTCGCTTGCACAACGGAGCCTCGCCGGGCGGCAAGTTCGAGGGTTCGTTCCCGCTCCGGCGGGCCGGCGGGCCCTGTGCGAGCTTTCAGAGCGCGTTGCACGGGTTCCTGGGCCAGGAACAGCAGTGTCGCGAAAAGAATGAGATAGGGAACCAGCGCCTTGAACGCGGATTGCGGCGTCGAGCGTAGCAGCAGCGCGCCGCCGATGCCGCCGATCAGGCTCGGGGCGACCAGCGCCAGCAGGCGCCCCGGCGTGCGGCTCAATTCCCGGCGGTATCCCCACATCGCGCCCACGCCGCCCGGCCAAATCGCCACCGTACTGGTGGCGTTGGCGATGATGGGCGGCAACCCCAGCCATACCAGCGTGGGAAACGTGAGCAGGGTTCCGCCTCCGGCAACGGAGTTGATGATTCCCGCCGTGAAGGCCGCGCCGAAGGACACTGCGCCGTGGACAATGTTCTCGTTCATTCGTTTTCAGGTTAGGTGGTGGAAGCCGCGGCGCGCCATCTCGCGGCGTTAGGTGGTGATGGGGCCTGTGCCGCCTTTCATGAAGTCCTTGTTCTTGTCGCCCACCCAATAGCGCTCGCCCGCGATGCACCAGATGAAGTGCAGCGGGTCTTCCTGCGAGAACACGGGATGATAGTTGAGGTAGGGAATCGTCACCATGTCGCCCTTGCGGACACTGTGCACAAAACTCAGCGTCTCCGGCGATTCGTAGACTTCCATGGCGCCGTGGCCCTGGATGAACACGTAGACTTCCTCCTGGTCCGTATGATTGTGCGGCGGCCAGGAGCGCGCATACGGCTGGAAGAAGGTATAGCCCGCCACCAGTTTGTCAGCCTCCTCGGTTACGTCGAACATGAGGTACACGTCCTTGCCCTTGAGGCGGCGGATGCGCTCTTCCATCTGCGAGAATTCCGCGAACTGGCTGTGGAAGATGGGATGCACCTTTGCCGCCGGCGCGGAGCACTGCACCAGTCTTGCCGTCTCGACTCCAGGATTGGAGAGGCGGAACTCGGCGCCGCGGGGAACGTACAGCGTGTCGTAGTTGGAAAGGCTGAACTCCTTTCCATCCACCTGTACTCTGGAACTCTCCTCCCACTGAAACAGAAGCGCTTCCTCCCGGGGAAGACAGATATGCTGCGATACGGCGCCCGGCGGGACTTCGTACACGCCACAACTGAGGAACTCGAGGTTCGCGGTCTCGGGCGTGAACCGCTGGCGGAAGGCTACCCCCGCATCCGAGGAGCGAATCATTGTCGCGGGCTTTACCTTGGAAGACATGAGGTCGGACTCCAGGAAGTTTGTGTGGCCATGCGCCATAAACGAGGAGTGTAACACCACGATAAGATGAGAATCACCATGAACCGCCGCAAGTTGTTGACCACTGCCGCCGCGCTTCCGGCAGCCGCTCTCCCCATGCCTGCCGCCACCAGTGGATTGCAAAAGCAGATAAAAATCACCGGCATCGAGACGGACCTGCTGAAAATGCCGCCGAAGGAGCCGAATTACGACGCCATCCATAAGCTGGGCGTGGACAGCGGTTCGGTCATTCTGCGCATCAAGACGGATGCGGGCATCACCGGTTGGGCCGGCGCCTCGTTCGGCATGATCGCAGGCGGGCCGCGCGTGGTGCAGACCATCCTCGAGCAGGAAGTGAAACCGGTGATCACCGGAATGGACCCGTCGTTCCCGCGCAAGATCCGCGCCGACCTTTGGAAGGGGCTCGAGTATCATGGCGTCGGCGGCGTCGCACATTTCGCCGTCTCCGCCACGGACATCGCCGTGTGGGATATCCTTGGCAAGGCCGCGGGGCTGCCGGTTTGGAAGATGCTCGGAGCGTTCCGCGACCGGATGCCCGTCTACTCGATGTGCGGCTGGTACTACGACAACGACGGCGATCTTTCCAAGTACAAGCAATCGATCGAGAGCGCGTTAGGACACGGCTACAACGCGATCAAGATCAAGGTGGGCCGCTATTCGATCGAGGACGATGCGCGCCGCGTGCGAATGGCGTTCGACCTGGCGGGGAAGGGAAGGCGCGTCCTCGTTGACGCCAACCAGGTTTTCAACCGTAACGAAGCTCTCCGCCGCGGACGCGTCTATCAGGAGATGGGCTGCTTCTGGTACGAGGAGCCTCTGATGCCGCATGAAATGGGGGGCTACACGGAGCTCGCCGAAAAGCTCGACATCCGCATCGCCACCGGAGAGAACCTCTACACGAAATATCAGTTCGCCGATCTCATCGCCCGCAAGGGCGCCGATGTGGTGCAGCCTGACAACCGCCGCGCCGGCGGGGTCACCGAGTGGATGGAGATCGCCGCCATTGCCGATGGGTACGGCCTCGAACTCGCCAGCCACGGAGGCGGTTCGGCGAACATGAACATGCTGCTCGCCATGCCCAACGCCATCTATATGGAAACCGGCGGCCCGCAGAAGTTCGTGGATGGCGAAGTCCCGGCTCCCGAGGCCCCCGGCATGAGCACGGAAGTCCCGCCGTCGCAAATTGCGAAATACAAAGTGGGCTAGCGGCAACGGGCGCGCTAAAACCGGAACTTGAGCCCCATCTGCAACTGGCGGGGCAGGTTGCTGTTCGAGGTAACAAGCCCGAAACTGGCCGTGCCCAGCGTGGCGCCGGGGGTTCCCCAGTTGGGGTGATTTGTCGCGTTGAACATTTCGGCCCGGAATTGCAGGCTCTTGCTCTCGGTCAGCATGAACTGCTTGACGAATGAGAGGTCGAGGTTGCTTGTGCCGGGGCCGATCACGATTCGCCGGCCGGCGTTGCCGAGTTGATACAGCGCGGGGCGCGCGAAGGCGTCCGTGTTGAAGAAACGAGCGCGAGTGCGCTCACTGCCCTCGAGGTTTGCCTCGGCGATGCGGTTCGGGACCTGCAAGTAATTTCCACCCGTGTTCAGGTTGTCGCCCAACGTGGTGACGTTGAACGGATTGCCGGTTTCGAAGAACAGGAAGTTGCTCAACTGCCAGCCGCCGAGAAACGCATCCAGTGCGCGGTTGATATTCCTCCCCCAGGCGCGGCCGCGCCCGTAAGGGATCTCCCACACCCCGGCCAGGAAGAACCGCTGCTTCCGGTGCAGGTAAGAGAGGCCCTTGTCATTCAGTGTATTGAAGGGGTTCAGCGTCTCGCCACCCAGCCCTCCGTTGTCGATTGTCCTCGACCAGGTGTATCCAGTGGAGAAGTTGACGCCGTGCGAGAAGCGCTGTTGCGCGCCTATCTCCAGGCCATGGTAGCTGGCGAACCCTTCCGATTTCGATAAACGCACGGAACTCAGGTTCGTGAACGGCCGCCGGGACTGCACATCCCCCGCTCCGGGCGTGGTGACATTGGGATAGCGGAAAATATCGAGCCCGGTGGACTTCGTGCCGACATAACCGGTCTTGATGACCAGGTTTTCGGTAAGGGAATGCTCCAGGTAGTAGTTCCACTGCTGGACATAGCCATCCTTTGCGTTGATGTCTATGGCCAACATGGCGGGTCTGCTGCCCGGCGCCACGAAATTGACCACTGGATTCAGGTCGTCCATCGGGAATGTGGCGATATCCTGCTGCCGCACTCCGAGCGTTACGTCGCCGGTGCGGATGAACGGAGGATTGATGGACATTCCGATGGCATCCTGCGCGGAGTAGCGCTGGTAGAAGATGCCGTAAGCCCCGCGAGTCACCCATTTGGGAGAGATCTGGTATGCAAAGCCGAAGCGCGGCGCGAAGTTGTTATTGTCGTTGTGCAACAAACTGCGGCCGAGAGAATCGGGACGCTTCCGCGCAATCGGACTATTGGTGGCCTCCGGGGTAATGATAACCGCGCTGGTGGGATCGGGCTGATAGAAGTTGGAGATCTTGTCGCGGTTGGCCACCATGCGCCCCATCCACTCGTAGCGAAGGCCGAGATTCAGTGTCAGTTTGCGGGTAATTTTCCAATCATCCTGAATCCACGGCATGGCGTGCGTGTGGCGGAAGTTCGGGTCAAAGATATCAATGCTGGCCTGAATCTGCCGGGGCAGGCCCATGAGAAGATCCGCCATCGCGAAACCGCGCGATCCCGCGCCCGCGGTCCACTGGCCGTTGAAGCTGTGCTGGCCGGCCGGCCGGATTGCCTCGGGGAAGGTGTCCCGGTAGCGGTTGCCGGTGAAACCGACCCGCAGGGTGTGCTTGCCTCTCACCACCAGCAGGCTGTTGTGGATCTGGAAGATCTCGCTTTTCCAGGCGCGCGGACCCGAGACGCCCTGCCCAAGAGTCTTGCCGCTGGGGTTCCCCATGGTGCTGAAGTCGGTCACGTCGAAGTAGGGCGCATGGTAGCAGGCCGGCTGGTTGCAGGCGCCCCGAAGCCCCAACTCGGCGGCGACATTGCGCGTGTAGGCGCTCTCGGTAGTCTCGCGCTCATAGAAGCGGCTGTAGCCCGCGCGGAAATCATTGATGACGGACGGGCCGAAAGTGTGCGACCAGTTGGCCATGGGTTGCTGTCCGCGGATGTCCTGGTGATAACTGAACGCCGGCCAGACCGGCGGCCCGATGGTGGCAATGTCGGAAATGATGTAACGGCCATAGAGCCGGTCATTGGTGGTGAAGTTGTGATCGAAACGGCCCACGAACTGATTGTTGGCGGTTCTCTGCGGCTCGAGCGATTGATAGTTATCCAAGGGCAGGAGCGTGCCGCGGCCGGTGCGGTTGGGGAGCGGGACGAACTCGCTCACGAATTTCACCGGCAACGGGTTATGCCGGCTCCGCGGGACGATGTTTCCGGGGAAGGGCAATCCGGAAGTCCAGTCATAGACCGCGATGGGCGTGCGCAGAGAGGCGTCCGTCCCGAGCAGCGCGGAGAAGTCGCCAGACCGCATCCTGGCATCGGGAACCGTGGTGTTCTGAGTGAAGCCCTGCCGCAGGCGCATGGATTCCCAGGAAAAGAAGTAGAACGTCTTGTCTCGCAGAACGGGGCCGCCGAGGGTGCCGCCGAAAGTGTTGCGGCGCAGTTTGCCCTTGCGGTCGGCAAAGCTGTCGCGGGCGTCCATTCTGTCATTGCGCAGGAATTCGTAGAGAACGCCATGGATCTGGTTGGCGCCGGAGCGGGTGACAACGTTGATGTGGCCGCCCGCCTCGCTGCCGAATTCGGCGCTGTAATTCGCGGTCTCAATCTTGATTTCCTGGATGGCGTCCACCGAGGGCGCGAAAATATTGGTCTGGTGCGAAGCCTCCTTCCCGGACACGCCGTCGAACAGGTACTGGTTATAAGTGGGATCGTGTCCGTGGACGCTGAAGGAGCCGATCCAGGAAGCCCGTTCGGTCTGGTGACGGGAGTTGCCGGTGGAGTCCGAGACGCCGGGCGAGATCAGGCTCAGTTGCATGAAGTCGCGAGCGGCCAGCGGCAGCTCCACCACCGTGCGGGTGTCGATCAGGTTGCCGACCTGCGAATCGCTGGTCTGAAGCAGCGCCGCGGCGGCCGAGACTTCGACCGCTTCGGCCACCTGTCCGATTTCCATGCGGAAGTCCATTTCCACTGTTTGGTTCACGTTCACGGCAAAGGTTTCCGTGACGCCCTTCTTGAATCCCTGCGTCTCGGCGGAGACGCGATATCTACCGACTCTCACGGTGGGGAACACGTAACGGCCTGCTTCATTCGTGACCGTGGTTTCCGTGGTGCCCTTATCGACTTCTTCCAGGGTGACGTTGACGGATGGCATGAGTGCGTCCGAGGTGTCCCGGACGGCTCCCGTAACCCTTGATGCGACTTGGCCGTAAACGAGGCTTCCGCAGACGGCCGTGAACAAACCCAGTAAGCGTACGCTTCCCTTGTACATTCCTGACCTCCGTTACGTGGTAAACCAGCCCGATCAGTATACACGGGTTTTTTCTGGAATTCAGAGTATAGGAGTTTCAGTTCTGAGAGCTTCCACACTCCTCCGGGAGCAAAGAAACGGCGCTTCGCGGAAGATCCAAATCAGGATGCGAACGGGCTGCTTACTACCCGCATTTCCCCAAAGCGCGCCCCAATCGATCCACCGTCTCCGCAATATCCCTCGCCGTATGCGCGGCCGATACGTACAGACGCCCGTCCGGAACCAGTTGCACGCCCTCTTCGAGCGCCGCGCGGAGGAATCGCTGCATCTTGTCACGATCGTCCGCCAGGGTATCCCGATAGTCCCGCAACCGTTCCAACTCCGTGAAGTGCGGATAGAACGCCGCCCCGAATCCGGTTACCTGCATCGCGATCCCCAGCCGCCGGGCGTGTTCCCGAATTCCCTCCATCAGCGTCTCGCCCATGCGGTTGGCATGCCGTAGCGCCACTCCAACGTCTCTATCCAACTCTTCCAGGCACACTGAGGCGCCGGCCAGCGACAGCGGATTTCCGTTGAACGTCCCACCGAACACGACGCCGCCATGGAACATCAGTTCCATGATCTCCGCGCGTCCGGCAATCACGCTCAGCGGTACGCCTCCGCCCACGGCTTTTCCGAATGTCGCCAAGTCCGGCGTCACCCCGAAATGCTTCTGCGCGCCGCCGGGGTGAATGCGGAATCCCGTGATCACCTCGTCGAATACCAGCAGGCAACCGTGCCGCGCCGCCAGGTTCCGCACGCCCCGCAGATAGCCCGGCTCGGGCATCAGGCATCCGCTGTTGCACAGCACCGGCTCCAGGACAATAGCGGCTACGTCGCCTTCATGTACGTCGAGAATGTGTTCCAGAAGATCGAGGCGGTTCCACGGAGCCACCACTACGTTCTCCACCGAATTCGCCACTTGCCCGCGGGAACCCGGTACTGCGCGCGGTTCTTCTAAAGAACCGGTCTCGCCTTCCCGCGGTTTGTAGCTATGCAGCGCTCCATCCATCCAGCCGTGGTAATGGCCCTCGAACTTCAGGATGAGACGTCTCCGGGTGAACGTCCGCGCCAGGCGATGCGCCAACTGGATGGTTTCGCTGCCGCTCGAAGTGAAGGCCACGCGCTCCGCGCAGGGAACCATCGATTGAATCTTCTCCGCAACCGTAATCTCCAACTCGTGCTGTGAGCCGTAGCTGAGCGGCTTTTCCGCCGCCTCCCGCATCCGCGCCGTCATTTTCGGATGGTTATATCCCAAGATCATCGGACCCCAGGCGAGCTGGTAATCAATGTACTCGTTCCCGTCCACGTCCCACAGATGCGAGCCCTTGCCGTCCTGAAAAAACAGCGGTACCGGAGCCTTCGCCCGGAACGGACTGCTCACTCCTCCCGCAAGCGATTTCCTGGAACGCGCCAGCATCGCCTCCGATCGTTCCCATTTGCTCTTCAATTGCGCCTCCTTACTGCTTCACTCCGTGCGATACGATCAGTCCGGGTTCACAGGCTTCCATGCGCTCATGCGCTCCGCCACCGGACAAACCGGAAACTAGTATTCTAAAATGTCGCACCGGGCGCCTCGGTCGCCTGTGCGGGAGGAAACTTGCGCATTGCCATCGCTTCCATTCTTCAGGAGAGCAACACGTTCTCTCCCGTCTTCACTCGCTACGAGGATTTCCACCCTGTGTTCGGTAAAGCCGCGCTCGAACGCCACCAGGGCAAACTCACCGAGATGGGCGGATTCCTTGATGTGCTCGCCAATGCGAAGCACGAGGTAGTCCCCATTTGCGCCGCGTGGGCCATCACCGCCAACCGGCTCGTGCGTCCGGATTTCGAGCGCCTTGTCAAACAGTTCGCGGACGGCCTGCGCCGCGCCCGCGCCGATGCGCTGCTGCTTGCCATGCACGGCGCGCAAACGGCCGAAGGCGAGGATGACGTCGAGGGGCACGTCTTATCCCTCGCCCGTTCCGCCCTCGGTCCGGACAAACCAATCGTTCTCACGCTCGATCTTCACGCCAACATCACGCGCCGCATGGCCGGGAACGCAAACGCCATCATCGGCTATCACACTTACCCCCACATCGACATGTTCGAGACCGGCCAGAAGGCGGCTCATCTCCTGCTGCGGATTCTCAAGGGCAAGACGCGCCCCACCATGGCATTCCGCAAACTCCCGCTCATCATCAATGCCGAAAATAGCCAAACCTACCGCGGGCCCATGCACAAACTCATTCGCGCGGCGCAAGCCATCGAGCAAGCCGGCAAAGTCGAGGCCGTCTCCCTCTTTCCCGTCCAGCCGTGGATGGACATCGACGAAATGGGCTGCGCCGTGGTGGCTGTTACGAATGACGACCAGCGCGCCGCGCAACGCGTAGCCGATTCGCTGGCCGCCCGATTGTGGAAGAACAAGCGCGATTTCGAGGTCAACCTTGTGCCCGTGCCCCAAGCGCTCGCCGCCGCGGAGAAGATGGAAGGCGGGCCCGTCGTCCTTGCCGAATCTTCCGATAGCACCGGCTCCGGTTCCCCTGGCGACAGCACCGGCGTGCTCAAGCATCTCGTGAAGGCGAAGCTGTCCGGTGCGGCTGCCATCTTCCTCGTCGATCCCGTTGCCGTCGACAAAGCCATCCAGGCCGGCATCGGCGCAGCGGTAAAAATGTCCATCGGAGGCGCTTTCGACCGCAAGCACTCCAAGCCCATCGCCGTCTCCGGCCGCGTCAAACTTATCTCCGATGGCCGCTGGACGGCGCGCGCACGCGGCTACAACACCGGAATCGTCACGGAAATGGGTCGCAGTGTGGTCCTCGAATGCGGACAGGTCTTCATCCTCATCGCCGAGCGCTCCTCCATGACCGTCGATCCCGAACTCTTCCGTAGCCACGGCATCGATCCGGTCTACTGCAAGATCGTCGTCGTCAAGTCTCCAAACGGTTTCCGCGCTGCCTATGAGCCGATCGCCAAGGCCATGATGGTGGTGGATACGCCCGGCGTCAGCACCGCCAATCTTCGCACGCTCCCCTTCAAACGCATCTCCAGGCCCATTTACCCGCTTGACGTTGATACCGCTCCTCCCGAGGATCTGCGCCTATGAAGCCGATGCCGCGGGTTCGCTATTCCGTGGTTCTGCTGGCCCTGCTCATCAACCTCATCTGCTACACCGACCGAGTGTGCATCGCCATCGCGGGACCCGAAATGAGCAAAGCCTTCGGCTTCACCCCCGCGCAGATGGGGCTTGTCTACAGCATCTTCAGCCTCTCCTATTTCCTCGGCCAGACTCCCTGGGGTGTCCTGGCCGATCGCTTCGGCGCGCGGGGACTCGTCAGCTTTGCCGTGGCGGGATGGTCCGCATTCACCGCGCTCACCGGCGCCGCCTGGAACTTCGCCTCCCTCATGCTCATCCGCTTCACCTTCGGGGCGTTGGAAGCGGCGCTGTCTCCCTCCATCGCCTCCGCCTTCGCGCGTTGGGTGCCGGCCACGGAGCGCTCCACCGCCTTTGGCGCCTTCCTCGGCGGCGGACGGCTGGGCGGCGCCATCACACCACCCATCGCCGGATTCCTTCTTTTCCGCTATGGCTGGCGAGCCCCGTTTTTCATCTTTGGAGCCGTTGGGATTCTCTGGTCCCTGCTGTGGTTTTACTGGTTCCGAAGCCGGCCGGAGGACCATCCCCGCATCAGTGCCGAGGAGATTCACCGTATTCGCGAAGGCATCCCACCGGCGGCAAAACGCGTGCAGGCCGTCCCATGGATGGAATTGCTCCTCTCCCCGCGCCTCTGTTGCCTTCTCGCCGCCGCCTTCGGTTCCACCTTTCTCTGGCAGTTCTACATCACCTGGTTCCCTACCTACCTTCGCGAGAACCGCGGCATGTCTCTCGCCGAGTCCGGATTCTACGCGAGCATCCCGTTCGCGCTCGGCGTGGGGGCCACATGGGCCGGAGGCATCCTGACAGACCTCGTCGGACGGCGCATCGATGACCGTTCGGCGCGCACGATCATTGGCATCGTTTCCCTTTCTACCGCCGCGCTCCTCATGTCCGCGGGCATCTGGTGTCGCGAACCTGTCCTCGCCGCCCTCCTCATGGGCTTTGCCGCCGGCGCCGTGGACCTCTACCTGGGCGCCGCCTGGGCCTCCGCCATCGACATCGGCGGCGCCGCCGCCGGTGGCGCAGTCGCGGGGCTCATGAATGCCGCCTCCAACTGCGCCGGCTTCGCTTCCCCGGCCTTGATGGGCTGGGTCCTGCAGCAATCCGGCAACTGGAATTCCGTCCTACTGCTCGGCGTCGCCACCACCGCTGTTTCCGCCGTCCTATGGCTTTTCGTCAACCCGCGCCGCCAGGACGCCGCCGTCTTCGCCGGCGCGGAAGAATGCCGAGATTCGGAGATTTGAAGGCATGCCCATGGGAGCCAACGGAGGCCTTGCGTTCGCTTTCCGGTGTTCCGAACTTCCCCACACTCCTCAGAAGGAAGACGTTTCCCGCAACGGACGTGTGGCGGGAGCCGCTAGAGTCCTTGTCCAAAGAATTCTAACTGAAATGAGTCAAGTTTAGGCAACCAATTTCGAAGATGTCCTCCCCAATCGAACAATCATGAGAGAGTTTCTGGACGTCCGGTAGACGTCGGTTGGCTTGAAAGCCGATCTGCCGCAGGGCGGGCAGGTTCTTGAGCGACTTGCCAATGGCGAAGTCGCGTGTGTCATTGATAGTCGTTTCGGTGCGGAGAGCCCGGCCCTCC
>JADLBG010000318.1 GCA_020847895.1 Bryobacterales bacterium | reverse complement strand
TCGATGCTGGGCGTATCCGGCCAGGGATTGTACTGCCCTTGCACTCCCCGGTTGACCACCTTCGTATCCATGCCGGCGCCGCTGATGTTCTTTCCAATTTCGTCGAGAATCAGGATATCGAGTTGCGGAACGGGGATCTTCCCCATCCAGCTTTTCACCAGGGCGAGCAATTCCTCTTCCTGGCGCTCCATGTTCTCCACCGGCACCGGAGTGAGTTGCGCCGTGTTGTGATAGGCGTCCTCGAGAATGGCCAGGCCGCCCAGAATCTTCCCCGAGGCCAGCACCTGCCGCCCTACGCCGCGGATAACGTTTTCGAGCCCCATCTTGTAGGCGTACGTATGGTAGCGCTGGGCGCCCGCGAACTTGCCCAGTCCGATCGCCATCATCTTGAGCAGGCCGCTCTCGATCTTCCCCATGAAGTCCGTGTGCCACTTCACCCGTCCCAGCAGCATCACGCCGTCGCTCTCGTAGGCGGTGCGGTCCATGAAGGTCTCAATCCCTTCCGGCGTCGCCCCTAGGGAAACCACGTCGAGCTGGCTGCTCACCGGGCAGCCCATGGCAGCCTCATAAATTCCGTAATGCGTGAGAACGTCCGCCTGTCCCTCGGCCGTCGCGGCGCCGTGGCTCCCCATCGCCGGGAAGATGTGCGGCCTCAGCCCCTGAGACTTGAAGTAGTCCACTACGGCGCGGGCAATGGTGGCGATGTTCGAGATGCCGCGACTGCCCACTCCGATGGCTACCGAACCACCCGGTTTCACGCGCGAGGCAAAGGGGGATGCATTCAACTGCTTTGCGACTTCTCCCGGAATATCCTTGATGCTCCGGTCCGGGAAGTTCTGCTTTACCAGCAAAAGGCGGGATAACTCCATGAGCGCAGTATATCAAGCTCATGGTTAGGGCGGTCCGCTCAAGGCCCGGGGCTCCTTAGTCCTCGATCTTCCACTCCCGTTCCAGCATCCGCGTGTACTCCCCGGATGCGAAAAGATCGAAATGGAAGTTCTTGCAGCGGATCTCGGTGAACGGCGACATCTGCTGGTTGCAGGCAAACAAGTGGTCCGCATAACGGTAGTAGTTGCGGATAAAATCCAGGTTCAGCAACTCCCGCTCCGGCACCTCGTTGAAGATCGAGTTCAGGCCAAGCGCCCGGGAAAAAATCGCCTTGTAGTCTGCCACGCCCCACGTCCGCAGCTTCTCCCTCACGTTGTCCGGCGGATCCTCCACCAACAGCGTGGCAAAGCTTTGATGCTTTATGCCCGAGTTCTTCAGACCGCTATCCCGCTCCACCATTTCCATGCATTGCTCAATCCAACGGCCGAGATCGCGGCCAAGGTAGAAGAGCATCCGAAGTTCGCAAAAACGCCCATCCAGCAGTTTCTGATCGAGTTCCCAGGGAGTAAAATCCCCGCTCGGAAGGAGCCCTTGCAACATGAGGCTGGCACGGGAACTCTCCAACAGCTTATTCGGACCGCTCGAGTCCGAAAACGGATGTAAAATCAGCGGAGGCAGCTTCCACACTTTCTGCGGGCTTAAAACGGTTTCCATCGTCTCCCTCCCCTTCATCGACATGTTCCGCAAAAACATTTAGCACTGATTCAGGAAGCTGGGCTACTTCCGCTGTTCCAGCGTCACTTTCACTTCCATCGGCGCGCCCGACCGCAGCACCTTCACATTTACCACGTCACCCGGCTTCTTCGCTCGCAGCGCGTAGGTGTAATCGTAGAGATTCTGAATAGTCTTCCCATCAAACTCGATCAGGATATCACCTCCACGAAGCCCGGCTTTGGCCGCCGGCGAGCCCGTCCGGATATCCGAAAACCGTACTCCATTCGGCAGTTCCGTGAAATCGGGAATACTCCCGAAATACGGACCGTACCCCGAGCCGCCCGCGGATCCGCCCACCGGCATGCGCGGCGGCTCCACTTTCACAAATTGCGGCCGCTTCACCTCCGCCAGTTCCTCCGTCACGCCGGCTACGATGCGCAGCACCTTCACCGCCTGCGGGGCGTCA
The DNA here is from genome assembly GCA_020847895.1 of Bryobacterales bacterium. GTDB lineage: Bacteria > Acidobacteriota > Terriglobia > Bryobacterales > Bryobacteraceae > CADEFT01. The sequence goes on along the minus strand of JADLBG010000318.1, from coordinate 3,087 downwards.
ATCTTGTCCCATGTGTCGCTCGGCTTGTGATAATCGGCATGCAGTCCGCTGAAGAAGAACAGCACGGGCACCTGCTTTGTAGTGAAAGAAGTGTGATCGCTCGAGCCGTACCCGCTCTTCTCGGTCAAATCCACGTGCAGGTCCACACCCTGCGCGGCCTTCTCCACGAGGGTCTTCAAGCTGGTGCCTGTTCCCGATCCCCCGATGTACACCTTCCCGTTCTGCACCCTCCCGATCATATCCATGTTGATCATCGCCACCGCCTTATCCAGCGGCAGTTCCGGCTGGCCCACATAGTAGCTGGAGCCCAGCAATCCGAGTTCCTCGCCCGCGAACGTCATGAAAAGTATGCCGCGCTTCATCCGCGGACGCGCTCCGAAATACCGCGCCAGTTCCATCACTCCCGCCGAACCCGAAGCGTTATCGTCCGCTCCGTAGTGCACTTTCCCGATCAGCGATGGAGCCAGCGAGTTCTGGTCGCCCAAGCCCAGGTGGTCATAATGCGCCCCAATCACTACATACTCGTCCGTCTCCCCGGGAAGGTAGCCCACCACGTTGCGCACCATTTTCTGCACGTGCCGCACGTCGGTCTCGAGTTCCACCTTCAGCGTCTCCGGAAAGGCGAACGACTCCGGCCTCAGATCCTTATCGATGCCGCTCACGATCCTCCGCAAATCCTTCCCTGCCCCGGTCATCCATTGTTCGGCTGTTTCCCAGTGGATCTGGACGAAACTGATCCCCGCATCCGCCGGCCCGTTCGTCTGCCCGAATTTCTCCAGCGCATCGGGCTCCCCGGCGCGATTCGCCATGTTGTTGACAAGAATCACGGCCTTGGCGCCGTGCAGGCGGGCGTTGAACGCCTTGTTCGGAAGCTGCGCGTGCATTGTGTAGGCTTTGCCCGCGAACACGCTGTTCTCATCGAACTCCTGCGGCTCATAACGCAGCAACAGCACGCACTTGTCCTTCACGTCCAGATGCGCGTAATCGTCGTAGTTGTACTCCTTGGCGGAGATCCCATAGCCGGCAAACACCACTTCGCAAGACGTCCTGCCGCTCGCGGAGAAATTCAACGGGATGAAATCCTCTCGCGCCCTCAGCCGCTTCTTTCCTCCATTCTCCTCGATGACGAGGTGGTTTTTCTCACCCATCTGCGCCTCGATGGTCACCAAAAACTCCTGGAAGTAGCTGCCGTCCACGGGCTTCAATCCGGCAAGCCGGAACTGATGGGCAATATAGCCGGCGGCTTTCTCGAGCCCCGGTGTACCCGTGCCCCGTCCCTTCAGCCTGTCGGAGGCGAGGTACTTCACATACTTCAAATAGCCCGACGGATCGAGTTGCGGTGCCTCCGCTCTGCCCCCGGCCCATCCCCCCATACACCCCAGCACCGCCAGCGCGCCGCCCATTCCCACGATTCTTCGCATCATCTCCTCTGCGTCGCCAGGTCCGCTACTTCACCGGAATGGCGAGCTTCACCTCGCAGCAGGCATCATCCTTCCTGGCCGCCCGCGCCTTCTTCGAATAGTCCAGTTCGTAATCAATCACCTGCTTCAACTGCTCCCAGGGCACGTTCCCCACCAGCCGCCGTCCGTTCACGAACAGAGTCGGAGTCTGGTTGATCTGAAGCGACCGAGCCTCGCCCTCGCTCTTCTCCACGTCCTTTTCGGTCAACTTCCCGTCGATGCACTGCGTCAATTGGAGGCTGTCCACGCCGTGGCTGTTGGCGAATTCGAGCGACTTCGGTTTCACGTTTTCAAGTGAGATCTGGCCTTGCTGATCGAAAATCCAGTCGTGGAACTGCCAGAATGCCCCCTCATTGAGTTTGTGGACACACTGCCCGATGATGGCGGCGGTCTTTGCCCAGGGGTGTATCGGCTCCAACGGGAACGATTTGAAGACCAGTTTCACCTCGGTGGGATAGGCCTTCTCCAGGTTCGCACGCAGCGTCTTTGCCTCCTCCTTGCAGAACTGGCACTGAAAATCGCTGAAGATCACCAAAGTCACCGGAGCCGCCGGAGGACCCGCCACCGGGGCGCCGTCTGTCTTCAACAGCTTCAAGTCTCCGGCGAAGGGGCTCTCCCGGATATCCAGCACCTTGCTTTGGAGAATCTTCTTCCCGTCTTTCGATACCAGGAACTGCACCTGCTGGTTCATGCTCTTGCCGTCTGTAACCGTAATATCTACAGCCAGCAGGCCCGCCACCTCGGAAGGCTTCGCGTCCCCGACGATCACCTTCAGGTTCATGGGCAGCATGAACTGGTGGCGCAGGTATGCTTCCATCGTCGGCTTGTCAAACGCCGTCTTCTCCGCGGCAAACACTCCTCCGGCAAGGGTCAGAAGAGCACATAGGGACACTACTACGGTCCTGGACATATATCCCTCATTGTAGCGTCGTTCCAGCAGCGTCATTTTGCCGAAATCTTTTCTCCGCATACGCGTCTGATACCCTAGAATTGTGCGCGTCCTAGTATTGTTCTTCGGCCCGCTGAAGGACATCACCGGCCTTTCCCAAACGGAGGTCGATCTTGCTCCCGGCAGCCGGCTGGATTCCCTTTTTAACCACTTCGCCGGCCGGTTCCCGCGGCTGCGGGAGATGGCCCCTTCCATCGTAATGGCGCACAACCGGCAGTTCGCGCCGAAGGAAACACCTTTGGCCGAGGGAGACGAGGTTGCCTTCCTTCCGCCGGTCAGCGGAGGGCTGGGACCTTACACGCACGAAATCCGCGACCCCCAGGGACATTTCTTCGCCCTCACTCGCCAACCCATTGACGACAAATCACTTCGCAATGAACTACTGGCCGTCTCCGATGGGGCAGTGGTGACCTTCGAAGGTGTTGTGCGGAATAATTCCCAGGGCCGCGCCACTCGCTATCTCGATTACGAATGCTACGAGGAGATGGCCATCGAGGTACTCGCCCGCATCGGCCGCGAGATTGCCGACACCCATTCCATCGGGCGAATCTCCCTGGTCCACCGCCTGGGCAGGATGGAAATCGGCGAGGCGAGCGTTGTCGTGCTGGTAACGTCCCCTCACCGCCAGGCCGCCTTTGCCGCTGCTCTCGAAGGCATCAACCGCCTCAAACGCACCGT
>JADLBG010000317.1 GCA_020847895.1 Bryobacterales bacterium | reverse complement strand
GCGGAGACATGGTGTAGACGGCGTCGCCGGCGATGTTGCGCGAGTTCATGATGCCGCCGTTGTCGTTCGGCATGGCGCGCGAATTGTTGGGGGTGTAGTTGCCCTGGTCGAGGGTGGTGCGGAATTGGGAGTAACGTCCGAACACCTTCAGCTTGTCGGTGATGATCCAGTCCGTCTTGTTGGAGAAATTGGCGTTCTTCATCGGCCAGGGGTAAGAAGCCTTGAAGTTGTTCGAACCGCTCAAGTCGTCGCCGGCGTTGTTCGGTCCCCAGATATCCTGCATGACGCGCTTGGAAGTGGGGTCGATTCTGCTCGCCGGGATGATGTTGCCGCCGAAGGGTTGGCGAGTGGCGGTGTTGGTCGCCACGTTGAGGACGGTGGTTACCGGATCGAAGATGGTACGCAGAGTGCCGGTACGGGTGAGGGACTTCGAGTAATCGCCGTTACGCTCGAAGTCGGTGGGCATGGTGCGGATGGCATCCCGCGGTTCCTTCGTGCGCCAGCCTTCGTAGGTCACGAAAGTGAACAGTTTGTTCTTCTTGATGGGTCCGCCGACAGTGCCGCCCCAGATATGGTTGCGGACGAAGTTCCGCGTACGCGTGATGGGATTCACCACCGCATTCAAAGAAGGATTTCTGCCGAAGTAATAAGCAGTTCCATGGATTTCATTGGTCCCTGATTTCATCGAGACCGAAAGCGTGCCGCCGGCGGAGTGGCCAAACTCGGCGTCCACCGAGTTCTGCTGGATGGAGAACTCCTGGACGGCGTCCATCGGCGGCGCGTAGGAGCCCTTGGGTCCGATTTGCAGCGGCGCTCCGTCAAGCAGCAGGTCGTTCTTGGTAGACGTACTTCCGCCGACATCCATTTGTGAGGAAGACCACATAAAAAACGGATTCTTTTCCGCGGTGTAGCGGCTGACGACGGCGGGGTCGAGCAGAGCCAGGGTGAACGGGTTGCGCGCCTTGACCGGCAGCTCCATGAGCATCTTGCGGTCGATGGTCAACTCGCGGGTGGACGTGTTGAATTGCAGAGATACGGCCTGGGCGGAGACATTGATGGTTTCGACAACCGCGCCGGGTTTCAACTGAAAATTCACCGTGACGTCGGCGCGTGTCTGGACGAGCACGCCCTCCTGCGCCTGTGTGGAAAAACCGGCGAGTTCCGAGGTGACGACATAGGTGCCCGGTTCGACGTTGTCGAAGAGGTACGCGCCGTTGTCTCCGGTGGTCCGGGTGACGGTGACACCGGTCCCCGTGTTGCGGATGGTTACCTTGGCTCCGACGATGGCGGCGTCGGTGGAATCTGTAACGATGCCTTGCAGCTTGCCCCGGTAATCCTGGGCGAACGCAGCAGGGAAAACGAGTAAAAGAGCGATTATGAATTGGACTGCCTTCATAAAGTTCCTCCCTGAAGTGAGTTTCATCAACTTTATGACGCGCGGACGGTGATGTCAAGAGTTTAGTAATAAACCGTTCGTCTAACTGCCTTTACCGGTAGGAAGCCAAGCGAATCGCGGCCTGCTCGTAGGTCAACACTCCAAAGTCCAATCCTGCTGCCGTGAAGCGGCCGGTATTGGTGAAGGAAGCCGTGCCGACGCCAAGCAGCCCGCCTGGAATCGACTGATCCCCAAGAGCAAACGTGTCCGTCTTGGGAAGACTCGAGAGGACCCAAGCCGGTATGGTGAATTTGCCGGCGGAAACCTTCTCCGCGCAGAGGAAGCCACCCTCCACCTGCTGGTTGGCGGAGAGTCCGGCAATGAGGGCGAACTCTTTGCCAGGGTCCCCGCCGCTCCAGGTGACGGTGAGGTCCTGGGTGCGGTCCGGAGACGCCAAATCGTCTTGATTGGACCACGTCAGCATGGGCGGCAAGGTTAGAGCGGCCTTGAATGCTCCGACGGCTTGTGTCCCGTCGCCGTTGTCGGCCGTGTAGTCGCCGGGGGTGATGGCGCTGGTCCCCGTTCCATAGTGGTAGTCGGGAGCTTGAAGTTGCAGCGCTCCCGGCGGACCATTCACGTTGAGAACGGCGCCCGCGTTGAGGTACTGGTAAGGGGTTGTATCCGACGGTGTATCAAAGGGGTCTCCGGGTCTGGTTCGGTAGCCCGGCAGAACGGTGCAAGTTCCCAGCGCCGGCGTTACAAAAGCCGATCGTATCCCCGCGCCGTTGTTCCCTGGCGACGATGCTCCCAGCAAGCTGTTGATATCGGCTCGGACGAAGATTCCGTTCGCCTCATCATCCATGCCAAGTGGGCCGAGGTCGAGGTGGCTGAGTACGATGGTCCCCATGCGGATACCCCCTGCTTTCTGCGCAGCATCGAGATCGGAGGCGGAGAGGGTGGTGGGATCCGAGCAGGATCCGCCCTTATCGGAGACGGAGATGGTGACCACATTGCTGGTCACTCCTCCCGCCCGGACTGCCACCGGCACATAACAGCCTTGCGGAACATCGTCGGGGAGCTTGAACGCGATGAAGTCGCTCCCCTCGCTGACGCGCAACTTATATGAGGCGGAGACCGGCTTGTTGCCGGCGATCACATCCACGGGAAGATCCAGTTCCCGGAAGAAATCCGTTGTTTCGTCGGCGGCTACCGGCCCGAGACCGGTGCCCTGGAGGATGACGATCTGTCCAGGTTTTGCGGATCGGTTCAGGCTGATGGAATTTTGCACCAGGGCGGGATCGGGGCGGAGGACCGTATCGGGGGGAACGCTCCAGGCCACGGCTGGTCCGCGGCCCGCATTGCTGCTTGCGCGTAGTCCCATGGACGTCCGGACAATCGTGATGGGGAGCGGCGCTGTCGTGCGGTCCTTGTAGGTGAGGGTCACGGTGGCGTCACCGAGCGGCGTGGTGGATGGAATGACGGCGGTCACTACGCCGCGCGATGCGCGCGCCATCAGGGCTGAAGTGGTGACATCGCCCGATTGAATCTGAACGGAGACACCGCCAAGTTGGGTTGTCAGCGGGAAATCGCTATTTACGCCTTTTGCGGGGCCGATGTTAACGCCCGAAATCCCGATTCCGGACCCCTGAGCGATGCCGCTGTTGGGCATCCCCAGGGGTGCGTGGCTGTGGAGGTTGTAAACGGCGTCCGCGCTGATGGGTGGAATGACGGCAGGCGAAAGCAGGACAGTGGCGCCCCGCTGGGGCAGGGTACCGGCGGGGAAGAACTGTTGGGGAAGCGGGCTCAGGGCGCCCGTGCCGGGATCGACGGCCAGTCCGGCAACGGCGTTCGCTTGCGGTCCGGAAACATAGAGGAACTTTCCCGAGGGGTCCAGGAACGGAGCAAACGCTCCGAGGATAGCGCCAAAGGTCTGCCGGCCTGTCAGTTCTCCGCCAGGACCAATATTGAACACGCTCACCGCTCCGTTGCCTGCGCTGGACGCAAAAAGCCGTTTGCCCGCGGAATCCACGGCGACTCCGGTCACGCCGGGCGGCCCGGCCGCAAAAGGCGACCCTACTTGTGTGAGCGCGCCGGTGTCCGGGTTGACGGAATACACTAACACGGCATTGTCCTGCCGTTCGGTGGCAAACAGGAACTTGCCCGCGGGGTCCATGGCCATCGCGAAGAGATTGTTCCGGGCGGCGAACGGCGATCCGTCGAGTGGGGCCAGCGTTCCGTCGGAGCCGAGTTTGAATGCGGCGATTCGACCCGCGCCGGACGCCGAAACGTAGACGAACCTGCCGTTGGGATGAACCACAATGCTGTTGGGGCCCTGTGGAGTTGGAAACGGCGAGCCCGGAACGGGCGTGGTGGCCCCGGTTTCGGCATCGATGGAGAATGCGGAAACATTGTTTGCCGCCGCGTGTGCGACAAGCACGAATTTTCCGGCGGGGTCGATCGCCGCGGCCTGAGGCCCGCTGCCGGGCGTCACAGGGGAGTTGCCGAGCAGCGCTAATGCTCCGGTGTTCGGATCGATGGAAAATGCGGCGAGGTTCGGTCCGCCGATGGCCGGATCGCCTCCATTTGTCGCGTAGGCAAACTTTCCGCTCGGGTGAATGACGATGGCCAGCGGATGTCCCGGAGTATAGGCGCGGGGCAGGACTTCGGTGAGCAGTCCGTTTTCCTGGTCCATGACGTAAGCCGAAATCGTAGTGTCGCCGCTGTTGGCTACGTACAACATCTGACCGAACAATCCGCTGGCCGTAGCGGCCAGGGAGGGAAGCAATGCAGCCAGAGAACGGTATGGTGACATTCTCGAAGACACAGGGACACCTCCTCCACGTGTTCGAATCGATCGCAGGCCACATGCTACACAATCTGGAGCAAGGTTGCACGGGCGCTGTCCAGCGGCGTAATAATCGATAAATGACTCCTTTTGTGGCATTTGCCGGAGGACCCCCGGCAAATGCCTGTCTGTCTTTTGGAAGGTTCCAGTGCGCTCGGACCGCGTCGCTATTAGCAGCCCGCTCGACCTGAGTGGGTCTTACTAACGGGCGAGCGCCGTCCTGATCCCGGCGAGGTGGTGGTAACTGTGCCGCACCGCATGATCCTCCAGCATGAACTGGCAGGTCAGCGGAGCATCACCGTTGAGCGACACCGGCGCCGCGCTGTCCAACTCTTCATGGCTGAGAGCCCGTATGGCCGCGGCCGCCGTGGCGCTGTTGGCCGCCAGCAAGGCTAGTGCGGCTTCCTTCGTGACGCCGTCATTCGCTTTCGCGTGGTCGTGGTTCATGGCATTGACGACATCCCAGGTGACGCCGCTGACCGGCCGGCCGGCAGCGAGCAAACTCGCCAGTTGGATTTCAATGGGATACATACTGGCAACATGATGCACCACCACTCCGATCTTCCGGCCATCCTTGGTCAATGGCATCTGCCACTCCGCGCCGGACAGCGTCTGTGCAAAGGCTGCTAATGCCGCCGCGCCTGCTTCGAGACGCGCGGCGAGCGCTTCTGATCTATGATTCATATTCTGCCTCCTCATCTTCCTCAAACATGAACCGTCACTCGGACGAAGGCCGCCGGTATCGACGTCCCGCCATTGCTGCTCTTGTTCTGCGATTCCGCGAGTTCCAGAAGTTGGTTGTGCAGTTCCTCTGATCTTCCGCTCTTCTCAGCCGCCTCGTAAGCGTTCATGGTGGGCCCATAGAACTGCCGGAAAGAGTCGATGAAGCGCGCCGGACTGCCGGATGAGTAGAAGTGGTACGTGTCCCTGGCTATGGAGATCTTCTCTCCAGGGACCCCGGCCCGGACAAAGCGTTCCGTGATGTGAGAATCCACTCCCCAACTCATCGGACTGACGAAGCCATCCGGCGGCGGAGGTTGGAACGATGAGCTGATCTTCAGCAACTGGGATACGAAGGTGGGATCGTTCGGAATCCAGTTGCCCATCACGATGCGGCCCCCAGGCTTCGTAACGCGAACCATCTCCTTCGCCACATCGAAGGGGTTGGGCGCGAACATCGCTCCGAATACCGAGAGCGTCAAATCAAACGAATGGCCCTCAACCTCTTCCAGGTTGCTTGCGTCACCCTCCTGAAACTTGAGCTTGTGCAGGCCCGCCGCCGCCGCACGTTTCTTCCCCGCGGCCACAAGGTTTCCGGCAATATCAATGCCGGTTACTTCAACCCCTGTATGGGCAAGGGGAACGGCTGTCGTGCCGTCTCCGCAGCCGAGATCCAAGGCCCGCAGCGGGCTCGTGACGCCGAGAGATTTCACCACCGCTTCTCCCGATTGACGCATGTACGCGGCAATCCGCGTAAAGTCTCCTTTTTCCCATAACGCTTTGTTGGGATTCATAGATAGCTCCTCTTTCCCTCTTACTTTCAAGCTGTCCTCACGGGGGAAAATCGAAGTGCTTCCCGCCTCCGGCGCCCAGATGGCCGGATTGAGAGAGGCCCCCGTCAGGATTACAATTGTGCAGTGCAGTTCGGGAAATCACCATGCCCGAGCGTCGCGCCGGATTGCCCGAAAGGCTCAGGGGATGGAAACACTTTGCCCGCGGAGTACAGAACTTTGCAGACAGTCCAGGGGGCCGCATGGATGCGTTCTCTGAGGTCCTGAGCGGAGTCAAACTCAACGGCGCTCTGTTCTTCAGCGCGGAGTTTTCCGCTCCCTGGGGTTATATCGCGCCCACATCGGGCGCGCTTGCGGCGATGGTGGCTCCGGGAGCCGCTCACGTGATGGCTTACCATCTCGTCATTGAGGGCGGGGCGCTGGTGCAATTGCCGGATGGGCCGTCTCTCGAACTCGAACCGGGAGATGTCGTCGTCTTTCCGGAGGGGAACTCTCACTTGATGAGCAGCGGCAAACAAGCCAGGCCTCCGTTTCCTTCCTACGGGATCACGGACAAGATCAAAGCGCGTGACTTGACCCCCTTGCGGGCCGGAGGCGGCGGTGAATTGACACGCTTCGTTTGTGGCTACATGGCGTGTGATCCGTTGCTTTGTAAGCCGATCCTCACGGGACTCCCTCCCGTCTTTAAGGTAAACATCCGGACGGACCGGTCAGGACAGTGGCTCGAAACCTCCATCCTTCACCTGGTGGAAGAAGCCGCCTCGGGACGAGTCGGCAGCGAGGCAATGCTTGCCAAGCTCTCGGAAGCCTTGTTTGTGGATACGCTGCGGCGCTACGTAGCCGCTTTGCCCAGGGAACAGACCGGATGGCTTGCGGGAGCGCGCGACCCCATTGTGGGAAAAAGCCTCGGATTGCTTCACAGCCGTGTCGCCCATCCATGGACCATCGCGGACCTGGCGGCGCACGTGGGTATTTCCCGGTCCGCCCTGGTGAAGCGCTTCACCCGATATCTATCCGAGCCGCCCATGGCGTACCTGACCCGCTGGAGGCTGCAACTGGCCGCACGGTCGCTCGAAAGCACACCGCGTGGCGTGGCGGACATCGCCGCCGGCGTCGGATACGAATCGGAGGCGGCTTTCAACCGCGCCTTCAAGCGCGAGTTCGGGCGGCCCCCCGGCCGGTACCGCGGCGACCATAAGAACTCGTCTGCCCAGAAAGGTTAGCTTGGCAGCGGGACGGAGGGGTCAGCAACAGGTTGGTGGGCTTGACGCATAAGACTCCATATCTGAAGGGATCAAGCCAGTGCATAACGATCTTTGTTGTTGTCCAGTCGCCTTTCCTCAACGTCCTAGTCCAAGAACACCCCAACCGCGGCGCCCGGTACCGGGCGATGCGGCGATTCGTTGCCTGCCCCCAACGGAATGTTGCGGTGCTCATGGCATGACCCCGAAGAATGGGCGAGTCTCCATTACAGCAGACGAAAGCGTTTGGCTGTCGAAGCACTTTCCGCTTGAAGCGCCGGAGCGGTCGCCGCGGGCCACTCCAACGAGCGATGCGCCTCCACCATAGAGGTGGTGGAGGGGCGCTATGCCGGAGCCGATTCCATCTCACGTGGTCTACGGATCAGGCACAATCAGATTGTGGATCAACGATCAACAGCAGCCTACTCGTACAGATGGACTCACTTCAAAGACCTGCCGGGCGCTTCGAAGGAGCTTGCGGACACAGAGCTTGCCACGTTGCGGAAGGTTTGGCTTGAACAAAAGGGAGGGCTTGAAGCAAGTGGGCTACTCTCCACCTTCACCGAGAGATTGATTCGTGAGTATGCAATTGAGGGCGGGATCATCGAGCGTGCTTACACCCTCGACAGAGGCATCACTCAATTGTTAATCGAAAAGGGCATCGACGCCAGCCTCATCCCGCACAACAAGACGGATAGAGACCCCAATCTGGTTGCCAGAAACATTCAGGCCCATCAATCCGTGGTCGAAGGTGTGTTCGATCTCGTTAAGGGAGGGCGGTCTCTTACGGTCGGCGTTATCAAGGAAATGCACGCCGCTCTTCTCCGTCACGAGAGTACGACATCTGCTGTAGACACGATTGGCAGGGAAGTCAGTGTGCCCCTCATCAAGGGAGCCTACAAGACGCTACCCAACAATCCACTGCGCAAGGACGGGCTGATCCACGAATACTGCCCTCCCGAACACGTGGCGTCTGAAATGGATCGGCTGATTGCGTCTCACGCGGAACACGAGCGGCAGAAGGTTTCCGCCGAGGTCGAAGCCGCTTGGTTGCATCACGCCTTTACTCAAATTCACCCGTTTCAGGACGGAAATGGCAGAATTGCCCGTCTGATCGCCAGCTATGTCTTCATCAAAAACAACTACTTCCCACTCACGCTGGTAAACGATCAAGACAGGGACAACTATATAGCGTGTCTTGAGCAAGCAGACAAAGGCGATCTTCGTCCGTTGATATCACTCTTTGCCTCTGTTCAACGAAGAACTTTCGTGAAGGTCTTAGGCATTGCCAGCAACGTCCAGGAGCGGCTCGGCTTGGATCAGATTATCTCGGCAGCACGGCACGCAATCGAGTCGAGAAAAGAGGCTCACGCCCAAAAGCTGGAACAGGCCAAGCGAACTGCTCGAATACTTCACAAGGACGCCACGTCAACGCTGGAGACAATCGCCGAAAAGCTGCGTGCAGACTTAGGACCGCTCTCTGCTGATTTTCACTTCAGGGTTGACTCTGAGACCAACGAGGGGCAGCGCCGCCGCTACTTCAAGGGGCAAGTAATCGAAGCAGCCAAGACGCTCGACTACTTTGCGAACGTAAGCGTCTATCACGACTGGACTCGACTGATTCTCAGAGCAGACGACCAATCTGAAATTCTCGTGTCTTTTCACGGCATTGGGTACGAATACCGGGGCATCCTTGCAGCTTCCGTTGGGTTTTATAGGCGTGTCGAAACGGAGGAGGGTGAGCGTGAAACAACCAAGGCAACCAGTGCGTGCGAAACGGTCTTTCAAATGAACTACGTCGAAGCCGCCAGCGAATCGCAGCGGCGGTTTGACGTCTGGCTTCGGGAGGCGATCACAAAAGCGATGGAGATGTGGCGCGCTGGCCTCTAGGTACTGAGCGTGAACTGAATTGACAGACGTGCAGAACAAGCACACGAGCACACTAACACTAACGGCTCAGGGCAACGTTAGGGCCTCCCGGAACCCTGTACAGAACCGAACAGTTCTGAGACGTTTTCTACGCCAGCTTCCGGGGCCGTCCTTTGAGCGGTGCCGGGGCGATTTTCGGGGTGGCGGTTTTCGTACACGTTCCGGCCTCGGCGTTGAAGTCCCGGTAGGCCGTCACCGCTGTTATACCGGGATGTTGAGTTCGGCGGCGATAGTTCTCCATGACAAGCCTGCCTCGTCACGGAGCCACACCACTTCATCACGCCGGAAGATTCGCCGAGGCCGGCCGACGTGTTTTCCAGCCGCCTTTGCCGCTCGAATCCCACTCGCCGTCACTCAAGAGATCGCACTGATGAACCCTGAAAGGCTGAAAGCTGAGCCTGGCTACCGGTAGGAGAACATCATGGCATACACAATCAGCCCGATCAGAATCAGGCCGATGGTGAGCGCGGTGAAGCCGAACCGTTTCCAGGCTCTCAACTGCATGGGCTGCGGCTCCGGCATCAGGTAGCTTTCCAACTGTCCGCTTTCCACCAGTTGCTGATATTCGCGGGGACGGTCCTGCTTGAACTCCTCCAGCGGAGCGCCGGTGGTGAAGATGACAGTGTCCATCGGGAATTTTTCCGGACGGAAGTGCGTGTTGAAGAAGTGAACCACGAAGATGAAGCTGACGGCGAGCAGGGCTTCATCGCTATGGATGGTGGTGGCTACATTTACCATCCAGCCCGGCAGAACGCGGGTGAAGATCTCCGGGAACCAAAGCAGCAATCCGGTGCCGCCGATCACCGCCACGCCCCAGAAGACGGCGAAGTAATCAAACTTCTCCCAATACGTCCAACGGCCGTACTGCGGACGTTCGCCGCGGTGGGCGAACCATTTCATGGAGGCGATGAACTCATGCCAGTCGCGGCCATTGAACATCATGCTCTCCGGTCCGAAGATGAACTCGCGCCAGCCTTTGCCCGATGCTTTTCGTTGGCGGGCCAGGTCGAAGAGATGGAGCCCGAAGTAGGTAAACGTCACAATGGCGCAGAGACGGTGAATCATGCCCGCGCTCTCGAATCCCCCGAGCATCCGCGCCAGCACCTTGGCCCACGGCGCGTAGGAAAACTTCAGCGCCATTCCGGTGATGGCTAAGCCGAGAAAGCTCGAAACCACCATAAGGTGCAGATTGCGATCGAAAGTCCGGAACCGGCGTACGTATTGTCCTTTTCCCTCGTGGCCGTTCTTCACTGCGCGAAATTCGAGTGAGCGCCGCAGCCACAATGCGGTATGCGCCCCGGAAATGACCATCGTGCCTACCAGAAGCCCTGTCATTCCCCAGAACGTGTAGAACAGGAACGGGTATTTTTCGGGGTCATGATGGGTGGCGTGCGTAAGATAGCCGGCAAACTGGCGATGCGAGCCGGGGTGGCATTTGGCGCACGTGTTGACGATATTCACACGGCTCAGGTGCGAGCGGGGGTTGTTCACCGGCAGAATATCGTGCGCGCCGTGGCAGTCATAACACTTGGCGGTCTTCAGATACCCCAGGGTCGAGACCTTGCCGTGGAACGTGTCGAAATAGCTTTCGGCAATCTGCTTGTGGCAGCGGCCGCACTGGTCCATGATGTGGAGCCGGAAGTTGGAGAGGTCCGTGCGCTGGATGCTGTGCGCCGAGTGGCAATCGACGCACTCGGGCAACTGCTTGCTGGTTTTCGTGACGTTCGGGCTGTGGACGCTGGCGTCGAACAACTCGAAGATGCCGCGGTGGCATTGGGAGCAGGTGGAGGCGACGTTCTTCCGGTTCACGCTCGACCTGGGATCGCTGGCGGGCAGCTCATGGTGCGCCGTGTGGCAGTCGACACAATCCGCGGTGACAGTGAGTCCGCTTTGCAGGAGTCCCTTGCCGTGAATGCTATCGGCGTAGTGCTCGAGCACGTGATCCTGCTTGCCCTTGTAGCGCAGGGCGGCCTTCGAGCCGGTGCGGTGGCACTTGCCGCACAGGGCGGGAACATTGCGGGCATAGGTGGGAGAAGAAGAGTCGTTCTTCCCCAGCGTCCCGTGCGGGCTGTGACAGTCGCGGCAGGTGGGAGCATCGGGGCTGCCCTGCGCCACCAGGCGGCCGTGCGTGCTTTCCCGGAACTGCGCCACGGGGTCGGCGTGGCAGATGGAGCAATCCACTTTCGTCATCGAGACGCAGGGGCGCTGGGCCGAGGGCGTGCCGCCGGTGTGGCACTGCACGCAGGCCACTCGGGCATGACGCGAGCGGGCCAGCTCGTTCTGGTCCACCGCGAGCATGGGCGACCCTTTTGCCTGGGCGGTGGCCTTCATGCCCGGGTCGCCGTGGCAGCGCTGGCAATCGCGGTCACTCATGCCGAGCGGGTAGTAGACCCGGCGGACCTTGTGCGGCTCATGGCAATCCACGCACGCCGGAATGAGGTGCGGTTCCTTCTCCCACAACTCACCGCGGATTACTTTGCGATGCACCGCTTCGATCTGCGCATGGCATTTCGTGCAGGTGCGCGAAATATTGTTCTTTGCAATGGACGAGCGCGGATCCGTGTGGGGCAGGACGAAGTGGGAAGTGTGGCAACTGGTGCATACGGCGGTGACGGTCAACCCGCGCTTGAAAAGCCCTTCGCCGTGGATGCTGTCCGTGTAGTTGCCGAGAATGTTGGTCTGCGGAATGCTCCGGGTGAGGCTGACAGGCGTGCCCTCGCGGTGGCATCCGCCGCAGAGCCTGGGGACCTCCATGGTGGAGATGGGCGAGCCCGGAGCCGAGGCGCGCAACACGTTGTGCGTCCCGTGACAGGATTTGCAGCCCGGCGCAAAGCGGTCGCCGCGTGAGGCCGCGCGTCCGTGCAGGCTGGCCTCATATTGCGTCTGCTGGTCCGGGTGGCATCCGCCGCAATCCACCTTTTGGAGCTTGTCCTCGTGCGGCAGTTCTTTCTTGGCGAGGTCGGCGTGGCAGGCCGTGCACTCCTGTTCGGCATGCGGCGAGGCGCGCAGGGCGGCCGCGTCGAAATTCGGCGGCATCCCCGCTTCCCGGCGCCCGGCGCGGCGCCCGGGATCGTGGCAGCCCGCGCAAGGCTCGGAGCCGGGTAGCGCCTTCTGCGTCTCCCCGGCCTGCGCCATAGGGACAGCGCCCGCTATCCAGAGAAGTAAGAGTCCACTTTGTCCAAGGAAACGATGGGTCACGGTTGCGATCCGGAAAGGAATGGAGTCTCGGCATCGAACGCGGGTGGGCGTAGGGCGCCGGATGGTGGGAAGGTTCGGGGTTTACCCGTAGCGTCACAAACGAAGATCAGGACGCCTGCCGGGCGGAAGGCAATCCGCACTGGTGTTCCTCCTCTCTATTCGAGTGTGGAGGGACCCAGCACGCCTCCTCTCTACGACTTCGGTGATTCCTAGCAAGCCGCTAAACGGCGGGAAAAGCTACAGACCAAATTACGGCCGCATCACGCGAAAGCCAAGAGACTAATTCCTGACCTGACTATCCTCAGTTTGCATCCTCCCATGAGGCGGAGTCAATGAACTTCTTGTGCGGTCTACTCCAGAAAACCCTCCCCCCGCAAATCCTCCAGCAAATCCCCCGCCGCATTCCGCGGATACCCGAACAGCCAGAACGCGTCCGGATTGTCCTCGCAATCCCATACCGATTGCTCGCTGAACGCCAGCATCCTGCGAAACCGGATGTCCGCCTCCTCCACCTCCGCCTGCAACCCCAGCCTGCTGATCAGCGCCCGCAGATCCAGATCATTGCGATAATCCTCGAGCCCCAGCGAATATCCCCGCTCCACCTGCGCCACCACCTGCTCCCACTTCGCGATCAGCCCCTTCTTGCCGCCCTCGATCAGGTGCTCCGGATATTCATTCTCCTTGAGAAATGCTCTCACTTCCGCGTCAGTCATAACTCCTTCACTTCACCGGCCGTCTGGCCTGCCGCCGAAAATAGCGCTCCCCGTCCGTCGGAATGAAAAACGTCCGGATCGTGCGGTCCGGATTGAACGCCCCGAACCATCCCTTCTTCCGTTCAAAGCGCGTAATCACCCCGTCCGCGCGCGCCTCCTCCAGAATCGCTCCGCCCTTCGGAGCATCCCGAAACTCCTGCGCCAACCTCAGGTACTCCTGCTTGCTGATGTGTCCGAACTCCGCCCCGTGCTTGGCGTAGTGCTCTTCAAACTGCCGCTTCGTACGAAACCCCGGCCCGCCCGCCGACAGCGCCGCCGCGCACAGCGCCAGCGCCGCCAGCAGCGCCGTAAAGCGTTCAATGCCGGAAATACATGCGCGGCGAATCCCCGTATTCAATCGCCACCTCCCGTCCTCCATTCAGGATGGACAGCCGCCCCGCCTCCGTCACCAGTTCGTTGTAGCGCGAATTTCCCGGCGTTGCCATAACACCCGTCGCATCCATCTCCTCGAGCAGCCGCTGCCGCTCCTCGAGCGTTGCCGCCTCCCGCTCCACGCGGATGCACTGCCGCACAATGTAATCCACTGAGCGGTATCCATACCCCACCGGCACCAGCCCCTTACCTCCCAAGTCGAGATACTGGAAATACTCCGTGCTCGGCTCGGCGAACTGCGTCGCTCCCGCCCCGCCCGGATTCCGCGTGTAGCTGTACCGCAACCCGCGATATTGATCCGAATGCTCCAGCCACGCCCCGCACTCCTCCCCCGCGAAGTACATCGAAATCCCCTGCGTGTTGGTCCCCGGAGCCGCATCCGGAAAGCTCAGCGAATTCTGCACATTCAAACACGCCCCGTTCTGCCACAACACCCGCGCATCCGTCCACAGGAACCCTTCATTCCCGTTCGGATACCTGTCCCGTATTCCATACACGCTCACCGACACCGGCAGCAGCCCGGTCACAAAGTGCACCAGATCCACGTAATGGCACCCGATATACGTGAACGCATCCGAGTTCTCCACCGTGCACCAGTTCTGAAAATTCGAGTGCCGGTAATACCACTTCTCCATCAGCCGCGCCGTGCCCAGCTTGAACTCGCCGAACAGACCTTCTCTATACCGCCGCCGCGCCAGCAGGCTCCGGTCGTCAAACCGCTTGTGGTATTCAATGCCCACCACCAGCCCGCGCGCCCTCGCCTCCCGCTCGATCTCGAGCGACTCCGCCGTCTTCAATACCAGCGGCTTCACGCAGCACACATGGTGGTTGTTCCCGAGCGCCGTCATCACCACTTCGTAGTGAAGCTGATCCGGAATCGCCGCCACCACGATCTGCCGCGGCGGCAGCCGCCCCACCACTTCCGCGTACAACTCCTTGTGCGGCCCGGAATCATCCGCCGGAAACCGCCGGAAACTCTGCTCCGGAAACGCCCGCCGGATGCCTTCATTCCGCTCCAGCGCCGTAATCGACTTGCCGTGCTGCGAACAGACCGTTATCTCTCCGATCACACCCCTGCGCTGCAGCTCGTAAAGCGAAGGCAGAATCTGATCGTGGGCGATCATCCCCG
>JADLBG010000316.1 GCA_020847895.1 Bryobacterales bacterium | reverse complement strand
TCCAACCCTTCCTTCACCCTCTGATAAGAGAAGTCGGAATCATCCACCGCATACCGCCCCACCTTCGACGAGATGGAATACCGGTCCCGCCCAATCCCCTTCAGCGCTTTTCCGGTAACTGTCTCCGATTTCGTCAGCGCGTACAACGGAGCCGTATCCAGATAGTTGATCCCCTCCTCGAGCGCCGTGTGCAGAGCCCGGATCGCCTCTGCCTCCGTTATCTCACCATACACCCCGCCGAGCGCCGCGCATCCCAACCCGAGAGCCGATACCTTCAGCCCGGTCTTTCCCAGTGTTCGGTATTCCATCTTGCTTGTCAGCCTAGTATCTTCTTCGCCACCACTCCATGCACGTCCGTCAGCCGGAAATTCCGCCCGCCATAAAAGTAGGTCAGCCGCTCATGGTCCATTCCCATCAGGTACAACAGCGTCGCGTGAAGGTCGTGCACATGCATCCGGTCCTCCACGGCATAATATCCGTACTCGTCCGTGGCGCCATAGGCAAACCCGCGCTTCACTCCTCCGCCCGCCATCCAGATGGAATACCCGTACGGATTATGATCGCGCCCGTCGCTCCCCTGTACCACCGGCGTCCGCCCGAACTCCGTCCCCCAGATGACCAGCGTATCGTCCAGCATCCCGCGCGACTTCAGGTCCTTTACAAGTCCCGCAATCGGCTGGTCCACTTCCGCCGCATTGGACGTGTGCCGCTTGTACAGTTCGCTGTGCTGATCCCACTTGTACGAATGCGAGCATTGGATAAACCGCACCCCGCGCTCGGCCAGGCGCCGCGCCAGCAGACACTGCCACCCGAAATCCCGCGTCGTCGGATTGTCCAACCCGTACAGCTTCTTCGTCGCCTCGGACTCCTTCTCCACTTCGAATGCTTCCGGAGCCTCCGTCTGCATCCGGAACGCCCGTTCGAACGGCTCGATCCGCGCCTCGAGATACGGCTCGTACTTCCTCGTCTCCAGGTGCCGCCGGTTCAGCTTCTGGATCATGTCCAGTTCGAACCGTTGCTGATCCGTCGACAGCCCCTTGTTCTTCAGGTACGCGATCGGCTCCCCCTGGATGTCTTCCACCTTCAGACCCGAATTCCCGATCGCGGTGCCCTGATACACGCCCGGCAGAAACGCCGACGACCAGTTCTTCGCTCCGCCATGCGCCAGCGTCGGCTTGATCGTGATGAACCCCGGCAGATCCTGATTCTCCGACCCCAGCCCGTAGATCACCCACGACCCCATCGACGGCCGCGTCAGCGCCATGTGCCCCGTGTGCAGTTGCAGCAGCGCTCCGCCGTGGTCAACCGAATCGCCCACCATCGACCGCACCACGCAGATATCGTCCACAATCGATCCCACGTGCGGGAACAGGTCGCTCACCGGCAATCCGCTCCGGCCGTAGTTCTTGAACCCCCAGGGCGACTTCATCAGCGCGCCCACCTGCCCTTCGGCAAACGTCAGCGGACGCTTGAACGGCAGCGGCTTCCCGCTATCGGCAACCAGCTTCGGCTTCGGGTCGAACGTGTCGATATGCGACGGCCCGCCGTGCATGAATAGAAAAATCACCCGTTTGGCTCGCGGAGTGAAATGCGGCTGCCGCACCGTCAGCGGATTCTCCGCATGCAGCATCCCGGCCAGCCCCAGCATCCCGAACCCGCAAGCCGAGCGCTGCAACATCGCCCGCCGTGAAATCCGCGGCTGGTCCTTCCTGGCAATCTGGCGAAGATCGTATTCGTTAATCGACATAGACGTACTCGTTCGAGCCCAGCAGGACTCGCAGATAGCTCTCCCATGCCCGCAATTTCCCATCGCCGCCAGGAGCCTTTCTCGCGAAGGTCTGGATGTAGTCAAGCGCATCGCCGATCTCCTCGGACCGCGCCGGACGGTTCAAAATATGCAGATAGGCGCCCGCCATGCGCTTGTGATCGTCTTGTTCCCCGGCCAGCAGTCGCTTCGCCAGGTTCTCCGCCCGTGTCCCCACAAACTCGCTGTTCATCACGAACAGCGCCTGCGGCGCCACATTCGTTCGCGACCGCGCCTCGCATGAGGTCGTCGAATCGACAAAGTCAAAAAGGTTATACAGATTCGGAAGATTCGATCGCCGCAGCGGCATGTACACCGACCGGATGTTGTAATCCTCCGGATTGAGCGACAGTCGCTTGGCGCTGTTCTCTCCATCCGTTCCCACGCCCGTTTGCAGCGTACCTCCGCGCTTCCAGTCAATCGTGTTGTCAAGCATCAGGTACGAATCGCGGATCTCTTCAATGTCCAGCCGCCGCCGCGGAAACCGCGAGAAGAGGTGGTTCGGCAGATCGGCCTTCGCCGCCGCATCGCTCGCCTCGCTGCTCATCTGGTAGGCGTTCGACAACAGAATCAGCCGGTGCATCTTCTTCGCCGACCAGCCCTGCTCCACAAAAGTCGTCGCCAGCCAGTCGAGCAACTCCGGATGCGTCGGCTTCATGCCGAGCTTCCCGTAGTTGTTCGGCGTGCGCACGATGCCCTCGGAAAAATGCCACTGCCACAAACGGTTCACGAAAACCCTCGCCGTCAGCGGATTGTCAGGCCCCGTCAGCCACCGCGCCAACTCGAGCCGCCCGCTTACCGTCTTCACCTCGCCCATCTCCTCGCCGCCCAGAATCAGCGGCGGCCGCTTCGACACCGGATCTCCCAGGTTGTTGTACGACCCGCGTACAAACACCCGCTGCTGCACTGGTTCCCCTTCACCCACGCAATCCGCCATGTCCGGCTCGGCTACCGGGTGCTTCTCCACTTCCGCTAACTCGGCCTTCAGTTGCCGGAACCGCGCCAGGCTCGCCGCGCTGTACACCTTCTCCGCCCCTTCCTCCGGCAATGCAAACGGCCCTTTCCCGAACGACACCTCGCGGAAGAACAGATCCTTGATCACGTCCGGCCTCGGCGGCGGCGGCGCATCCATATTGGCCCTCATGGCGCCTTCCACCTTCTTCCGCCACACTTCGATTTCGCGATCCCATTCCGCCGCGAACTTCTCGTATTCGCCCTGGTATCCCGCAGCCGTGGAGCGCCGCGACGGTTCGGCCGCCTTGTTCCAGGCATCGAGATGCGGCCTCGGATCCGTGCTCGGCGTCAGGTACTTCACCCATCGCTCCAACACGTCCACCTTCAGTCCTTCCTTCTCCGCCATCGCTTTCACGTCCGCGTTATCGCGGTAAACATGATGCGCGGCAACCATGTAATCGGCCAGCCGCGCCCGCAGCCCCGCCGAATACCGCGCGCTCTCCGCCTGCCGGATCTCATCGAGCGATTTCTTCAGCTTCTTCACCTTCCCGGTGTAGTCCACATACCGCTCATAGTCCGCCTGGTTCACCAGCGGCGCCGAGTACATCTCCGATACGCCTCCGTTCCCCACCTTCGAGAACGACTTCGTCGAAGCGAAGATCGAAGCCATCGAGTAATAATCCTTCGTCGGGAACGGGTCGAACTTGTGATCGTGGCAGCGCGCGCACGCGAGCGTTACGCCCAGCAGAGCCTTCGACGTCACATCGATCTGTTCATCCACCACATCCGCCAGCATCTGCTTCTTGTCCTGCTGCGCGATCGGCTTCGGCCCCAGCGCCAGGAACCCCGTGGCGATGATCCCTTCCCGGTTCACTTCCGAGCCCGGCGGCGGAGGCATCAGGTCGCCTGCCACCTGCATCCGGATGAACCGGTCGATGGGCATGTCCTCATTGAACGCCTCGATCACCCAATCCCGGTAGCGCCACGCATCGGGATACCGGTGGTCTTCGTCAAGCCCGGTCGAATCGGCGTATCGAGCTACATCGAGCCAGTGCCGCCCCCACCGCTCCCCATACCGCGGCGACGACAACAGCCTGTCCACCACCTTTGTATAAGCTTCCGGCGACTTGTCCGCCAGAAAGTCACGAATCTCTTCATCCGTCGGCGGCAGTCCCGTCACATCGAACGTCACCCGCCGCAGCAGCGTCAGCTTCGATGCCGGGGGAGCCGGCTGCAATCCCTTCTCCTCGAGCTTCTCCAGAATGAAGGCGTCCACCGGAGTGCGTACCCACGCCGTGTTCTTCACCTTCGGCGCCGCCGGCTTCACCGGCTTCCGGAACGCCCACCACGCCTGCTGCCTGGCCTTCCCGCCGGACCAATCCGCTCCCTTGTCGATCCACTCCCGGACGGCGGCGATGTCTTCCGCCGATAGGGCGTCCTTCCCCGGAGGCATCTTCGGCTGCGCCGCGCCCGAGATCGCCTTCACCAGCAGGCTGTCCGCCGCGTGCCCGGGAACAATCGCCGGACCCCGCGTGCCGCCCTTCAGCGCCGTCTCCCGCGTGCGCAGATCGAGCCCCGACATTTTCGAGACGCCATGGCAAGCGGTGCAGTATTTCTCGATCACGGCCACACCCGATCCCGTAGCGCCAAGAGAAGGCAGAGTCAGCGATAAAGTAAGGA
The DNA here is from genome assembly GCA_020847895.1 of Bryobacterales bacterium. Taxonomy (GTDB): domain Bacteria; phylum Acidobacteriota; class Terriglobia; order Bryobacterales; family Bryobacteraceae; genus CADEFT01. The sequence goes on along the minus strand of JADLBG010000316.1, from coordinate 7,119 downwards.
AAACCCAGAGTGCCTGCATGAGTCTTTCCATTAAATCAGAAAATCGGGGTTACCTGTAAAACAGCGTCAAGATTCAGCGGTCCATTCAGATGCGGAAATGAGTTTTCATACACCAGGCGCGCCTTCAGACGCCCCGGATCCACTTGCAGCATCACCAGTCCCCCCTGCCCCAGAAAGTAGGTGTGCAGCACATGATCCAGTTGCGGCGGGTCACAGAAATGAATGAACCCCGTAGTTTCCAGATCCGGTGTCCGGTATTCCCCCGCCGCCACCGCCGCGTTCCAGGCCGTGCGCGTGGTGACATGCAGGATCGGGTGCGCCATGTCCTTATTTCACTACCGGCCGCGCCATTTCGAAGCGGTCGGTCGTTCGCGCATACCCGTTGCCGCCCATGCGCCCGATCGCGTTCAGCTTCGCCGGGTCGATGCGGAAATTGTCCACGATCGCATCATCCACGTGAAACCGCACCACCTGCCCCAGCACCAGCGTCGCTCCCATCGGCCGGTCGCTTACCGGGATAATCTGGTGCAGTCTGCACTCCATCTGCACCCGCGATTCCTTCACCCGCGGCGGCCGCACCAGTTCGCTCGCCACCGGCGTCAGCCCCGATACCTCGAACTCATCCACCTCCGGCGCATACTCGCCCGAGGTCAAGTTCATCTGTGCGGAGAACTCGTCGCTGACGATGTTCACTACGAATTCCCCGGTCTCGCGAATGTTCCGCAGCGTGTCCTTCTCCGCTGCGCGGTAGGAGATGCTGATCGAAACCACCGGCGGCGCCGAGCACACCGCATTGAAGAAGCTGAACGGCGCCAGGTTGCGGACGCCTTCCGTGCTCAGCGTAGCTACAAACGCAATCGGGCGCGGCACGATGCTCCCGATGAAAATCTTATAGATTTCGCGCGGGTCGTGCTCGGCCGGGTTGATGATCACGGTTGGCTCCAGGATTTCCAATAATCCTTCCACTCTACCTGTTCTCCGGCCGGCAGCACATGAATCGGGTTCAGCCCGTCCAGCATCACCGCCGATTCGTCCGTCTGCGTCTTCTTATATTGGTTGGCCAGAGCCTTGGGGTGCGGCCCGTGATGGATGCCGCGCGGATGCAGGGTGGCCATGCCCGCTTTGATGTTATCGCGCGAAAAGAAGTCGCCGTCATGATAAAAGAGGAACTCGTCGTAATCCGTATTGCGGTGGAAGAAGGGCACGCGCAAAGCCTCCGGATCCTGTTCGAGCGGGCGCGGGAGAAAGCTGCACACTACGGCTCCCTGCGTCACGAACGTGGTATGCGCGCTCGGGGGCAAGTGCGCCCTGTGGCTCATCACCGGCCGGATATCCCGCATTCGCAACTTCCAGGCGGTGAGGTCGCCTTTCCACCCCACTACGTCAATCGGGTTGAAAGGATACCACACGCTCGAGTATTCGCCCTCGCACTGAATGCGCACCTCCCACTCCTTGTTGTCCTCTAGCCGCGGCGCCGGATCGGGAGTCACAATCACGCCCGGATCGTAAAGCGCGTGATGCCCCAGCAGCCCCTTGTCCGGCGGTTCAAACTCCCCTTTCGACTCGATCAACAGGAAGAAGTTGTCCGCGGTGCGCGGCGCCACGCGATACGTCACCGCTCGCGGCAGCACGATGTAGTCGCCCTTCTCGAATTCGAGCGGTCCGAAGTCGGTTTCGATCACCCCCTCGCCCCGATGCACGAACAGCAGTTCATCACCGTCCGCGTTACGGAAATAGAACGGCATGGGAGCCGAGCGGCGCGAGACGGAGAGCTTCACATCGGCATTGCCAAGGAAGGGGAGCGGAGTCCCGTCGGGGTCTGTCAGATCGGAAGGCTCGAGCAGGTTGAGGTCGAAGCAGTGGGGACGCAACTTGCCTTCCATTCGGATCCAGCCGGTTGGCGGATGGGCATGATAGAGGTGGCTCGAGCGGCCGTAAAAGCCCTTGCGGCCATGTTCTTCTTCGTAGGTGCCGGAAGGGATGCCGACGTGGGCCTGGGAGGCGGCCCGGCCTTTCTTGTATGGGTTCATAATTGAGCACCACCCAGAAGTGGAGTTATCTATAATTCTACGCTACCATGGCCGTAGAGGAGCTTTGAGGATGACCATTCTACCCGGTCTCACCACCACGCAAGCCCCGTTCATCGAACAGGCGCGCTCCCACGGCGAACTCTACATTCACCAACCCTACGAACTATACTCCGATGCCAACCATGACGCCTGGCGATCCCTGTTCCGGCGCATTCAACCACTCTGGCGCAGGCACGCCACCGGCGGCTTCCTCCGCGGCGTTGAATCTCTCTGCCTTGATCCGTTTCATGTCCCCCGTCTCGAGGACATCAACCGCTTCCTCGAACCGCTCACGGGATTCCGAGCCCGGGCAGTCAGCGGCTACGTTCCCGCGTTTCTCTTCTTCGACTCTCTTCGCAACCGCGAATTCCCGACCACCATCACCATCCGGGGGCTCGATTCCCTCGACTATCTCCCCGAACCCGACATCTTTCACGACGTGGCCGGCCACGTCCCCATGCACACCGACCGGGCATTTGCCGATACGTTAGTCCGATTTGGAGACTGTGCCCACACCGCCTCGGAGATGGCGTCGGCTATTACGAATCCCATCGAGCGCGCCGAACGCCTGAACAGCATCATCAAGGCCATGGCCCGCTTCTTCTGGTTCACCGTCGAGTTCGGCCTCATGAACACATGCGACGGCCTCAAAGCTTACGGCAGCGGTCTGCTCAGCTCTCACGGCGAACTCGGGCACGCCGTCACTTCGCCTGATGTGCAGCGTTACCCCATCCAAATGGACTGGGCCATCAATCAGTCCTTCGAGATCGACCACTACCAGCCGCTGCTCTTTGTCGTAGAGGGCTTCGAGCATCTCTACCACCTGGTGGGCGAACTCGAGGAGTGGATGCGCGCCGGCAGGTTGAACCACGTTGCTCCCGGCGAACCGGTCATCAAGACCCGCGACATCGAGAGCTTCATTCAAAGACAATCACATCATTGACTGCCACGTCCGTGCCCTTGGAGTCGAAGATAGTCTCCCCCAATACCTCGATGCGCAGCGTGTGCTTTCCCTTTGCCAGTCCAAACAGGTGGTACATCGAATCGCTGCTCTTTCCGTGCGGCTCGTCGGGATAGCAATCCGCTATCTTCTCTCCGCGCCCATCCACGCTCACTTTGGCCTTGCCGCAGGTGGTAAGAAACGGTCCCGTGAGCACAACGCCTGTCCCCTCGAAGGTCACCGCCGCGGCAGCGCCTTTCACCGCGCTGACGCGCAGATGCCGCTCGCTTTCGCGTATGGTCTGAGTATCCTGCCGCCAATTCCCGGTGAAACTCCACCGGGGGTCGTTCACGGCGATGCGTTCCCTGGGAGCCGAGCGACCCTTCCACGTCTCCCATGGCGCGGGCTTTGCCGTTTGGCGCTTTACCGATAGCAAGCTTCCCTGCCGCGAGCCTCCGTTGCGCTCGGCCATTTTCAGAGCGCGCTGGTAGGTGCTCTCGACAATGCTTTCGAAGGTGAAGTCCGTGTAGCGGAACTTTTCCATGGCCAGCGGCGGGATGCCGCCCTTCCAGTTCTCAGGAATACGGTTGTAGCCGAGCATCACGCCGAGAATGCCGCCCGCGCTCGACGGGTTGCAATCGGAATCCTGCCCCGCGCGCGTGCTGATTTCGACAGTCTTGCCGAACTCCCCATCGCCATAGAGTAAGCCCAGGGCAATGTAGGCGCCGTTGAGCGCCGCATCTATATTAAAAGGACGCAACGCGCCTTCCGGGCAAGGTTCGTTGCGGTTCCATTTGGAATCAAGTTCGTGCCACACCGCTTCCCAGTTCTTCGGCTCCGCTTTTGACCACGCCAGCACATCGTTGATTACCTGCGCATACTTGCTCCGCGGCGGCAGGCAGCGCAAACCAGCCTCCACCACGGCTCGCGGGCTCTTCTCGAAAAACGCCGCGGAGTACATGCACGATACGAACACGCCGCCGTAGAGGCCCTCGCCATGATTCATGACGCGCCCGGCGCGCATCGCGATGTCCACCGAAGCCCGCGGCATCCCCGGCGCCATCAGGCCGATAAAATCCGACTCGATCTGAAAGTCGATGTCATCGGCGTGGATGTTGTATTCCGGCGTGCCCGACAGCGATGCCGGGACTCCCCGTTTCAAGTTCCGCCGCGCCGCCAGATTGGCGTGCCACAGTGAATACTTCGCATCCTGGAACATGCGCCCGAAGTCTTCGGTGGTGGCATCGAGCCCTTTGTCGTCAAGAACCTTCGCCAGAGTCATGTCCACATAGAGGTCATCCTGATTCAGCGCATTGTTGACCTTCTCCGGGCTCCACTTGGGCAACTCCTCTCTGGGGATGATGCGGCCGTTATAGCGGAACTCCGTGGGAGCCCCGAAGCTGACGCCGATCATCTGCCCCGCCCATCCGCCGCGAATGCGGTCGCGTAACTCCTCGAGGCTGATCCTGGACGTTTGTTGGCCGAAGCCCACACAGGGCAGCAGAACCAGAGCGGCAATCACGAGTCTCATAGGCATCGATTAGCATCTTACCCGGATTTGACCTCTCATACCTTACGTCCCTTCCACGTTGTCTTCACGCCCAGGATGTTCGCCAACACGGCCGCGGTTGCGATGCATTGGAAAATGTAGACCGCGGGAAAGAGCAGCACGGCGCGGAAGAAGCCTCCGTACCAGGGGCGGAAGAGCAGCAGCGGGACGAGAAGGAAGGCGGCGAGAAATCCCCACTGCTCCTGCCGCCATAACCAAGCCGCCACGGGCACGATGCCGGTAAGCAGCAGAGAGGTGAGGATCACTTGAACGCCCCAAGCCTTGTTGAGGCGCAGCAGGCGGGCGCCGTTCTTCCGCAGCCTGCGCCATAAGGATGCAAACCCCTTGTACACTCGCGCGCTCCCCAGGGTTTCCGCGCGTACGATACGCAGTGTCATGTGGTGCCGTTTCACTTTCTGCGCGATGGCGACGTCATCGAGCGGGTTGGTATGCACCGACCTATACCCGCCAAAAAACTCGTGGGCCGTCCGCAGGAAGAGAGTGCACTGGCCGTCCGAAAAGATGTGCGTGGAAAGCGGATCCTGGGCCTTGCGAACATTGATTCCGGCGAAGTAAAGCGCGTGCACGTAAGGAACCAGCATCTTTTCGAGCAGTGTGACGCATCTCCGTTTGAGCAGAATGACGGCCATGACGCTTTGCGATTCCGCGGCATGCCGCACCGCCGAGGAAAGGAAGCCGGGTTGATAACGGGTGCCGGCGTCGGCAAAGAGGATGTAGCCGGTATCCGCCAGTTTCGCACCCGCTGCCATTGCATTAGGCTTTCCGGCAACGCCTCTGGGCAGGTCGGGCGCGGCGACCACTTCCGCGCCGGCGCCGCGCGCCTTGAATGCTGTCGCGTCGGAAGAATCGTCATCCACCACGATGACGCGCGCTGCCCGCAATCCCGCAACACAAGGCCCGATATCTGATTGCTCGTTGCGCGCCGGAATGACAACGGTGACATCGGGCTTTTCCCCACCCTCCACAGGCTCCAGTGATGGAAGCGCATTGTAGTTCCGGCGTCCCTTGTACAGGAAGAAGAAGAGAAGCAGAAGCACCAGCACCGCGACGGGAGCGCTCCAGGGAAAGTAGTCGATATCTTCCGGACCGCCGAGATTGAAGTCCAGTTCGTGCCAGGATTGCAGAAAAGCGAGTAGTGGAGTCACGGGAAGACTTACAGGAATTAGACCACGGCGGCGCGCCGGCTGTCGCATGGGACAATGGAGGTGTAGTCCCATGCGGGCTTTGCTCAGCATCGTGCTCCTCTTCGCGAACTGCTTCGCCGCGGGCGGCGCGGAACTTGCAAACTCGAACCGCGGCAAGCAGGTGCTCCAGGAGCAAGGCTGCCTCGGATGCCATACGTTCAATGTGCGTCTGCGCAGTGACGCACCGGGGACTCTCTCGAAACGGCGTCTTTCCGCCACGCGTTTGGCGGGCGCCATCTGGGGCCACGCGCCCACCATCTGGCATGCCCTCGAGCGCCAGGATGTCTTCACCGCGTTGAGCACGGCTCAAGCGTACGATCTGGTGGCCTGGTTCATGGCGGCAGGCTACTTCGAACAGCACGGAAGCGTGCGCACGGGCGAGATCCTGTTCGAAGGAGAAGGTTGCATCAAGTGCCACCGAGTGACCGGAAAGCCGGGTAACGGCGCGGACAGCGCGGGACCTCCGCTTGCGCAGTGGAATACGGTGACCGATCCCGTCCCGTTCTTCAAAGCGATCTGGAGCCACGCTCCCCTCATGCGGACGGCGATGGATCGCAAGCAGATGAACTGGCCCAGCCTCTCCGCTCAGGAGATGAGCGACATACTGGCCTATGCCGGCGCCGTGGCCGGCCGCCCTAGGGAACCGGAGCTGATCTTAGGAGATCCGGACAAGGGGAACGCTATTTTCCGGATGCGCGAATGTGTCTCCTGCCACAACGGAAAACTCTTTGCGCAGACCGAGCCGCGGGATCACACGTTGACCGAACTGTCGGCCACCTTGTGGAACCACGCTCCCATGATGATGAACTTTCCGCCCTCTCTCAGCGGCAAAGAGATTTCCGATCTGCTTGCCTTCCTGTGGCAATCCGGCTACTTCGAAATGCCCGGCAACGCGGCGCACGGAAGAGCGCTCTTTGAATCAAAGAACTGCGCTCTATGCCATCAGACCTCGAAAGAGAAGACGCCCTTCGCGGGCAAGGGACGGTTCGACGCGGCAAAGATGATCGCCGCTTTGTGGAGCCACTCTCCCCGGGTGATGAATCAGGCCCGGGGAAAAGGAATCGTGTGGCCGCGGTTTGACACAGTCGAGATGGCCGATCTCATCGCTTACATAAACCAGGGAAACGCCTCCGGCTGGCAAACAGAACCGCGATAAGGGCAAATGGGAAGGGGCATCCGACGAACGCCCGATCCTCTGGTAAAATAATGGATTCGTTGTCAACCCGTCCCTGGTCTCGTGAAACCAATCAAAGGGGTTAAACGTCTCGATAAGGGCGCAGAGAGGAAAGGACCGTTGTATTGATGATGTCTCCCAGGCTTGGAGGCCTGCACGCCCTCTTCGTCTTGCAAGCGGCT
>JADLBG010000315.1 GCA_020847895.1 Bryobacterales bacterium | reverse complement strand
GGCAGGAATACCGCAATATTACCGCGCTGCTTCCACTCGAATCGGGACAGTTGCTGGTGGGCACGGAGAAGGGCGGAGTGCTCGCCTGGAATGGCGGCAAGTTCACACATTTTCACGATGCGCTGCGCACGGCGCGCGTGACAGCCCTCGCCGGAACGCTCGACAATCTGTGGACCGGAACGATGGATGAGGGCGTGATTCACCTGCGGGCGGGGCAGGTGGAACGATTTTCCGACCAGGAGGGGTTGCCGGACCGGCACGTGCTTTCGCTCGCGGCGCGCGGCGGTGCGGCCTGGGCGGGGACGGCGTTGGGGATTGCAGAGTACCAGGAAGGCAAGCTCCAGCGAGTGCTGGCGGAGGGGACGTTCGCGAATGCGCTGCTTGCCGGGGAAGGGAAACTGCTTGCGGGAACCCTGGATGAGGGCGTTGTGGAGATTCCGCTGGAGGCGCGCCAACCGCGTCCGCGTGTTTCGCCGCGCGCGGACGAAGGCGAAGTGGAGGGGTTGCTGGAAGCGAACGGCGTCACCTATGCCGTGCTTCGCGACGGCCTTGCGGCGCGCAGGGAGAACAGCGACTGGACAAAGATTGCGGCTATCGAGGAGGCGCCGCTTGCAGACAGCAACATCGCGGCGCTGGCGGTAGAACCGGGCGGACGCCTGTGGGTAGGCTACTTCGACCGCGGTCTCGATGTCCTGAACCCGGGCGCTTCCCGCGCCATTCACCGGGAAGACGAGCACCTGTTCTGCGTCAACCGCATCGTTCCGCGGCAGGATGGCGCCATCATCGCCACGGCCAACGGGCTTGTGTTCACCGACGCGGCGGGCAGGACGCGCCAGGTGATGACGCGAAGAGAAGGCCTGATTGCCTCGCACGTCACCGACGTTCTGGTGGACGATACGGGCATGGCGCTGGCGACTCCCGCGGGGATCACGTTTCTTGCCGCGGGCGGTCCGCAAAGCATCTACGGGTTTCACGGGCTGGTCAATAATCACGTGTATTCCCTGGCGCGCAGCGGGAACCGAATTCTGGCCGGAACATTAGGCGGTATTTCTGTCTTAGATAATGGAGTGGTGAAAGCGAGCTTTACCACGGCGAATTCCGGGCTCCGCCACAACTGGGTGAGCGCGCTCGCCTCCGTGGGCAGCGAGTGGTTCGCGGGAACCTACGGGGCCGGCGTCTTCTGCTTCGATGGCGCCCTCTGGCGCGGCTTCTCCGATCTCCGCGAGGGGTTCGCGGTGAATCCGAATGCCATGGCGGTGACGGACGGCGCGGTTTACGCCGGAACTCTGGGCAGGGGGCTGGCTGCTTACAACCGCTCAATCGGACGATGGGGATTTTCCACCGCGGGCTTGCCGTCGGAGAACGTCACGGCACTAGCGGCGGCAAACGGATTTCTCTATATCGGAACGGACAACGGGCTGGTGCGAATATCGGAGAGGAGTATCGCTCTGCCATGAGGCTGCTGCTGTTGACGTTCCTGGCCGCGGCGGCGGCCTACGGGGACGCCGGGGTGATCATCCCCGCGAACAAACCGGAACCGGATGCGAGAATCCTCTCGCTTGGGGAGATGGACGTTGATGTCCTGATCGACAACCAGGCGGCGCGGGTGCGCGTCCGGCAGATCTTTCAGAGCCACGTACCCGGAATTCTGGAAGGCAAGTACATCTTCGCGCTGCCGTCGCGGGCGGTGGTTTCCGATTTCGCCGTCTGGGACGACGTGGTGCGAATTCCCGGAGTGATTCTGGAACGGCGCCGGGCGGAAGAGATCTATGAGAACCTGCGGTGGCAGGCTATCGACCCCGGACTGCTGCAGATGGGGGAGCGCGACGCCGATGAAGCCCGCCGCGGCGCGGTATTCAGCGCGCGCATTGTGCCCATCCCCGTGTTCGGCTCGAAACGCGTGGAAATGGAGTATCAGGAAACCATTCCGGTGGAGGAACTCGACTCCTTCTTCGCCGTGCCGCTGCGTCCGGAAGCTTACCGTGTGCAGAGGGCGGGACGGCTCGGCATCCGGTTCGAACTTCGCTCGAAGCATCCTGTCAAGGACTTTCAAAACGCCGGCGCGCTCTACGGATTGAAGATCACGGAACGCACGCCAAACCGCGTGCGTGCGGCGTTCGAGGGGCAGAATGTGAACTTGAGTGAGGACTTCGCGGTTCGCTGGGCGCTCGATGGGGTGAAGGAGCGCCTGGAGATCCTGACGCATCGCGAAGAGAATGAGCCGGGCTTCTTCGAGGCATCCCTGCTCACCCTGCCCGTTTCGTCCACGGCGCGTCCGCGGACGGTGGTTGCGCTATTCGATACGTCGCTCTCGATGCAGTGGGAAAAGCTCGAGGGCGGCTACCGGGCTCTGGAAGCGCTGCTGCGGTCGCTAAAGCCGCGGGACCGGTTCAGCCTCATCCTCTTTAATACAGAGGTGAATGCTGTCGAAAATGCTCCCGTGGCGGCGATGCCTGATGCGGTGGAGAAGGCTCTGAACGCGGTCCGGGCGACGAGGTTGCGCGGCGGGACGAACCTCCAGGCGGCACTCGAGGCGGCGCTGCGCCAGGCGAGCGGATCGGACGCTTATATCGTGATGTTCGGCGACGGCGGTTCGACGCGAGGGCTGGTGCAGAACGGAAAGCTGGCGGCGTGGTATTCGACAAAGTGGAATCAGACGCCTGCTCCGCGGCGGCCGCACACGTATCTGTTCGGCATCGGCGACGACGCGAACCTTCCGCTGCTGAAGATGCTGGCCAGGCAGAGCGGCATCATGGAGTGGGTCCGGTCGACCGAGCCCATCGATTTCAAGCTCAAGGCGTTTCTGGGGAAGATCGGGCGGCGGCCCATCGAAGGGCTTTCCCTTCGATCGGAACCTGCCGCGAACTTCGACATGATTTATCCGCTCGAGGAGACCACCTTTCCCGGTTCCATCGGGGCGTGGGTGGGGCAATACAAACGTCCGGGGGCAGCCACGTTTCAGGCGGCTTCGCAGACCACACGGGTGAACCTGCCTGCCGTGAGTGCGGAATCCGAACAGTTGCCTCGTACGTGGGCGAAGGCGCGCGTGGATGCGCTGCTTGAAAAAATCGAGCGCGACGGCGAGGATCAGGCGTCCGTGGACGAGATTATTGCCCTCGCGCGGAAATACAAGTTCGTCACTCCGTACACGTCGTTCCTGGCGGCTCCGCGAGCGCTGCTGCGCCCGCGTCTGATCCGTCCGGGGGATCCGGTGTTGCGGGTGAAGACGGACGAGTCCGTGGTTTCGGTGGTCGCCCTGTTTCCCTTCGGATTGGTGAAACCGCTGCGGTATCTGCGCGACGAGGACACCTGGCAGACACGTTTTCTTGCGCCCGCGGACATGGCGGACGGAACCTACACCGTGCGCCTGATCCTGCGGGACAAGTTGGGTCGCGTTTCGAGAGAATCGAAAACTTTTGTTATTGCGAGCAAGCCTCCGGTGGTGCGCGTGAAGCTCGACAAGCCGCAATACAGGCGCGGGGAAACGGTCCGCGTCACGGTCAGCGCTTCCGCCACCACGCGCACCATCACGGCCAGAATGCAGGGAGCGCCGGCGGCGTATCTGCGATGGAATCCGGAGATGAAATCGAACACCGGGGCCATCGTAGTGCCCGCGCATTTGCCGGCCGGGCGGTACCGGATGACCGTCAATGCCGAAGATTTCGCTCACAATATCGGAACCGGGGAGGTGGCTCTTGAAGTGCTTCCGTAACCGATACGCCCAAGCGGCTGTGGTTCTGGTGATCGCCACGCTGGCCGTCCGGGCTGAACTGCCGCAATGGGTTCGCTTCGTAGAGAGCGGCTCGAAGATCGAGAATGCCTTCTTCCGTCCGATGGATTTGCCCGCCGGGCCTGTCACGGTCCGGCGCCCGGCGAAGGAAGCCCGTGCTGAACTCACGAGCCTGATCAGCGCCGGGCCGGCGGATGGCCAACTCTATGCCCTGCGGGCGCACGAAGAAGAACTACTGCTGGATTTCCCTGCCGCGGAAGCCGATTGGAAGAAGCACGTGGAGCATGCCCAGGAGAAGGCGGCGGCGAATCTTGCCCTGGCGGATTATTATCATCGCCAGCTCAAAGTGAATGAGGAGTGGAGCGCGCTGCGCGCCGCCGGCGCCTATCCGCGCATGTTGATGCTGTGCCAGCGGCAGATGCTACCCGCGGTGATGACGCGGCAGACCTACCAGCAGTGGACGGCGAAGGCTCCGAAAGAACAGGGGCCGATGCAAGGCTGGGTTCGATTCGAAATCTCCGAAAAGGAGTTTTCCCGGGTAGATACATTGCTTGGGGAGTACAGCCAGCGGTTTCCCGGCGATTCCGGCTTTCCGATCGAAGCGCGCGCTGATGTGGAGCGCGCCAGGGGAAGCGCGGACGGGGCGCTGGCGGTCTATGACCGCGCCTTCCAGCCGCTCTGGCCGCAGAGCCTGGTTCACAGCTATTTGAGTCTGCTTACGGAAACGCGAAACCTGCGGCGGTTTCTTCTCACGGCCCGCGCAATGGCCACGGCTAATCCCCTGGCACTGGACCCGGTGGCGCGGCAGTTCCGGTATTACCTGGAGGAAGGCAACCGAGCGGCGGCCCAGCGGGTGCTGCACGAGTACCGGCGGCGCAAGGAGGCGAAGCCTGGTTCGTGGAGCGGGGACGAATTGCTGACCATGGCGCGGCTATGGAACCAGTACGGCAACGATCGCACGGAGGCCGCGCGTTATTTCTACGCCCTGTACAGCCTGAAGGGCGCCACGCCGGCCCAGCAGGAAGAATCACTCGCGTCGATGGCCAGTCTGATGTTTTCGGCGGCGGACCAGCGGCTGCCGTTGGGCGGCGGCGATCTCAGCTTTTATAAGGACATCGCGTCGGCGGATCCGTATCCGGGCTTTCTGAACGGCATTCTCTCCCTGCTTTTGAACTCGGCCGATCCCGCCTATCGCTTCGCCGCGCAGGAGCAGCAATCCGTACCCTACTTTCAGCGCGCCAAGGCTTCCGAATTGGCGGACCTGTTCGAGAAGCGTTTCCCTCAATCGGACCGCCGCGCGGGGCTGCGGGCGCAATTGCTAGAAGCCTATGCGGTGCATGGGGACAATGACGCCGTGCTGGCTAGCGGAAGGCGGTTCCTGACAGACTTTCCCGATCATTCCGCGCGGGTGCAGGTATCTCTACTGATGGCTGATGCGCATGCGCGTAAGAACCAGACGCGCGAGGAACTGGCTGTTTATGATGCCTTGCTGGCGGAACTCGGCAAGAAAGCGGAAGGTGTTCCGCTAGGGGAAGGCGTGATGCCCGGCGCGGCGCGGCCGGGCGCGAAATCGCTCGAGTATGCGCGCGTGCTGGACCGGTATGTCTCGCGGTTGGCGGCTCTCAAGCGGGTCCGCGATGCGCTGGCGGTGCTGCGCAAGGAGATTGACCGCAACCCCAATGACCCCGGTCTTTATGAGCGGCTGGCAGGATTCCTGGAGCAGAACAAACTTGCGGCGGAGATGGAGACCGTCTACCGGCGCGCCATGGAGCGGTTCCCGGACCGTTCCTGGTATCACAAGCTGGCGCGGTTCTATCTGCGGCAAAAGCAGCGGGCTGCGTTTCAGCAATTGACAGCGGATGTGGCGCGGGTGTTCAGCGGCACCGAGTTGGAGAAGTACTTCACGGACGTGGTGGCTACCGCCGGGCTGGACAACGTGCTGTACCGGCAGGTGAACCAGTATGCCTATCAGCGCTTCCCCAACGATCTTACGTTCGTGCGCAACCTTCTGGATGTCTACCAGCGGCGGGGAACGGCGGATCCGGTTGCTTATGAGAGGCTGCTGCGGCGCTATTGGTATTACGACGATCAGATGCGCGGCCGGTTCTTCTCTCATCTGGCGAGTACGGGCAAACTGCGCACGGAACTGG
>JADLBG010000314.1 GCA_020847895.1 Bryobacterales bacterium | reverse complement strand
TTCGCCATCCCGTCGGCGTTGTTCTTCGTCTTGTCGTACTCCCCGATGCCGCGCCCCAGAAACACATCGAAGATTTTCCCGACGCTATGAACCGGAATCTTGCGCGCCGCCAGTTCGTCCAGCAGCATCCCCCGCGGAGGCGGCACCGCATAGTCCTTACGGTTCGCCGTGCGCCGGAATTCACCGGGCTGCCCTTCGAACGGCCGCGCAATCACGCGCCCGACTTCGTGCTTGCCTCGCAGAATCTCCCGGGCCGTTTCGCAGATCTTGTACAGCTCCCACAGCGGGATCACCTCTTCGTGCGCGGCAATCTGAAACACACTGTCCGCCGACGTGTAGACAATCGGCGACCCGGTCCGCATGTGTTCTTCGCCCAGTGCCTGGATGATCTCCGTCCCCGATGCCGCCACGTTTCCCAGCGACCCGCGCCCGATCCGGCGCTCGAATTCCTCCATCACCTCCGGCGGGAACCCGTTCGGATAGATCGGGAAAGGCTTTTCGAGATGGATCCCCACCATCTCCCAATGTCCGGTGGTAGTGTCCTTGCCGGGCGAGGCCAGCGCGCACCTGCCGTAAGCCCCCAGCGGATGCGCCGCCGGTTCCAGCCCCACGAACGGGCGGATATTCGCCAGCCCCAATTCGCAAAAGTGCGGGAGGCGCAGACGGCGCAGCCGGGCAATGTTGCCGAGCGTGTCGCTGCCCACATCGCCATAGGCCGCCGCGTCCGGCATTTCGCCGATGCCGACGCTATCCAATACAATCCAGATCACCCGGCGGAACGCCATCAGTTTTGCGCCAGGGCTTCCTGGATCCTCTCCTTCAGCATGTCCGTGAACCGCTCCGGCACAAAGCCGTTCATGCGCGTAAACAGCGCGCCCTTGCGGTCGAAGATGATGGTGGTAGGGATGGAGGAAACCTTCAACAGACTCGAAAGCCCGTCTTCATAGTAGACGGCTTTGTTCCATTTCTGTTCGTGGAGGAAGGGCTTCACCTGGTCCCGGTCCTGATCCGTGTTGATTCCCAGAAACACCACATCGTTGCGGTTCTTGAAACTTTCCTTGACGCGCTCATACATTGGATATTGCGTACGGCAGGGTCCGCACCACGTCGCCCAGAAATCGAGCACCACCACTTTCCCGCGCAGCGTGCCCAGGTCCAACTTCTCCCCGTTCACCCCGCTGATGGTGTACTTCATGGCGTTGGCCTCACCGGCATTGGGGTCAATCGCCTTGAGCCTGTCGTGGCGCGCGGCCCGCACCGCAACCGCGCGGTCATACGCCGCCAGAATCAAGTCCCCCAACCCTTTCTCCGAGCCGCGCAGGCCGCGATACAACTCGCCCATCTGGCGGCGGGTTTGCAGCCTCTCCTCGTCTGTCACGCGCTGATCGGGCAGCGCAAAGGCGTCCGCGAGGGCCGGAAGCGCGTCTTCCTGCTTTCCCTGTTTCAGCAGCCACACCGCCAGTTCCCTTGCCGGTTCGGCCGAGGGATAGATGCGAAACGACTCTCTCGCCGCCGCTTCCGCCTCCGCATACTGCCCCAGATGGCCTTTCGCCCTTGCCTGGAACGTATAGCCGCGCGCGATTCCTCTGTCCAGGTCTTCGCGCATCCCGGCGGTCATGCGCCCCTCTTCGGGCTTCTGCTGCTCGAGGTCCCGCATGCCCTTGGTAAACAATTCCGCGTAATGAAGGCCCTTCTCGCTGCTTTCCTTGCCGCTCCGCGAGGTCAAGAGCCGCGTTACGCGTTCGAGCACCACGAGGTCGGACGGATTCTGCTTGAGGTATTCCTCCCCGTATTTCAGAATCCGCTCATTGTCGCGGATCTCGACCGAGGCTTTCGCCAGGGCGCGGATCACCTCGGCATGACGTTTCGAATTCGGATACTTCGCGAGATGTTTTTCGAGGGCCCGGACCATCTCGGTGGGACTCGATCCCGCCTCGCCCACCCATTGCCGCAGATCCTGTTCTTCGGCGGAGGAGGCATCCTTCGCGTTGGCCCCACCATCCTGCGGGAAGGCCGCAATCACCCCGGCAAACAGCAGAACCAGAATTCTCAGCTTCATCTACTCGGCTTTCGGCTTGTTTCCGTTGCGGATCAAATCGGCCAGGGCCGCCGCACGCTCGCGCGCCATGTGCAGGTAGCTTTCATTCTTCACCACCCGGTCGAGCATCGGCAGAAACTGCTCCGGGGCCACCAGTCTGTTCCGCTCCATGGCCGCCTGTAGCCGCAGCACCGCGTTGTTGACCCCTAACTTATCGAAGCGCACGGTCTTCTCGAGCATGATGCGGTATTGCGCGCTCTCCGTCATCTACTCGAACCACTCGAGCAGCATCCGCCCGTTCTCGTCCTGCGTGTAGTTGAACTTCACTTCGCCCTTTTCCGGCGAGTGTTCCATGCGGAAGGTTTTCTCACCCATCTTCGCCACCGGTAATCCGGATTCGAGGGGGGTCTTGAACCAGTTGAGCTTTTCCGCCAGGGCCCAGATCTGCCGCGCGTCGGTCTCGCTCAACTGGCACACGAGCGGATCCTCTTCCTTCGGAGCTTCGCGATATTCGGCGTGCCCCTTCCTGTCCAGCGTGATCTCCACGTAAGCGGGAGCGGAGCCCGGAAAGCTCTTGGAATAGAAAATTGCCGGCAAGTCCGCCGCGCAAGCCAGTCCCGCCGCCAGTAGGAATGCCAGTAGCTTCATCGGCAGACTCCCATTCCGGGCCGGATCGTCTGCGTCGCATGGCAAATCGCCACCGCCACGGCATCGGAGGCGTCTTCCGATGCCAGCCGGCCGGGAAGCTTCAACAGGCTTTGCACCATGAACTGCACCTGCTTCTTTTCCGCGCGGCCATAGCCTACCACGCTGTTCTTTACCTCGAGCGGGGAATATTCTCCCAGTTTCAGCCCCGCTTCCGCCACCGCATACAATGCCACTCCGCGAGCATGGGCCAGTGTCAGCGCCGACTTTACGTTCAACGCGTGAAACACCCCCTCCACCGCCGCCTCATCCGGAGAATGCTCCCCGATGACGCGCCGCAGTCCATTGCCGATCTCGAGCAGCCTCAACCGCAATGGCGTCCTGGGATCGGTACGGATCACGCCGCTTGCCACAAGCTGATGATCCCGGCCGTCCGTTTCGATCACCCCGTAGCCGGTGCGCTCTGTCCCGCAGTCGATCCCGAGGACACGCATAAGGGTAGACGCCTAGCTCGCCAGCGCTTCCATCTCCTTCTCGTCGATGTCGAAGTTCGACCACACGTTC
>JADLBG010000313.1 GCA_020847895.1 Bryobacterales bacterium | reverse complement strand
GGCGGAGGGCGCGAATACGACATCCACCCCATGCTTCCGGCACGTTTCCAAATCCGCGGTGAGATCAATCGTGTAAGCGCGGTAGTCATCCGGACGGTCAAACTGGATGGGATTCACGAAAATGCTCACGGCTACGTAGTCCGTCTCGCGCCGCGCGCGGTCCATCAACGCGCAATGCCCGTCGTGTAGGGCGCCCATGGTGGGAACCAGACCGATGGTTCGTCCCTCGCGCCGCACTTTCGCCAGATGCTCGCGCATGCCGCGGACCGTGGTCACCAGTTCCGGCATGACCGGAGCGGTCTTCTCGCCCGCCGGAAAGCGGCCCTCCCGGACATCGGCGGCATATGCTCTCACCGCCGTGGTCAATTCCGCGCCAAGTTCGGCGTACCGTTTCACAAACTTCGGAGTGAAGCCGGGGTACAGCCCCAGCGCGTCGTAGCTCACCAGCACCTGGCCGTCGCACGCGGGTCCGGACCCGATGCCGATGGTAGGGATTCTCAATTCGCGGGTAATTGCCTCCGCCACGCGGCTGGGGATGCATTCCAGCACCAGGGAGAACGCCCCCGCTTCCTCGAGGGCCTTGGCGTCCCTCATCAGGGCTTGCGCTTCATCCTCGGTCTTCCCCACCGCCCGGAACCCTCCCAAGCCGTGGACAAATTGCGGGGTCAATCCCACGTGGCCCATCACCGGAATGCCGGAGGCCACCAGTCGCTGCACGGTAGGCGCGGCCGCAACGCCGCCTTCGATTTTCACCGCCGCCGCGCCTCCCTCCTGGATCAGCCGGCCGGCGTTGCGCAGGGCCTCCTCCACGCTGACCTGATAGGTGAGAAACGGCATGTCGGCCACGATCACGGCTCGCGTGGCGCCCTTCGCCACGGCCCGCGAGTGGTGCAGAATGGCATCCAGCGTGACGGGGATGGTAGTGTCGTGCCCCATGATCACCATTCCGAGGGAATCGCCCACCAGCAGAACATCAATTCCGGCTTCATCGAGCAGTTTCGCCATACTCGCGTCATAGGCGGTCAGCATGGTGATCTTGCGGCCCTGGGCCTTGTATTTCGCCAGATCAGGGATGCGAATTCCCGTGGATAGTTGTGGCATCTCGACGCTGCTTTCAGTGTAGTGCGGATCTGTTCGCCGCGTCGTCTAACGCGCCAGGCGCATGAATCTCCCGAGCAGCCGCCGCCCGTCTTCGGTAAACGTGGCGCTCACCCCAAGATAGATGGAGCCGTAGGTGATGAGAATCGCCAAACCCCGCACGATGGGGGATGGCGGCAGGGGAACAAAGCGCAGGGCAGTTCCAGCCGCCGCGGCAAGCGCCGACACCATCCATAATTTCGCCACGAACGGCAGGGTGGACGGGACATCGCCGACACGCCTGTGCATCTCTCTCCGCAGCAGGACGAATTCGATCCAGCCCGCGGCTCCGGCGGAAGCCGTCAGCCCCGCGACGCCCCACAGCGGGTCAATCCCCAGCCACACCGGCAGCGGCTTCGAACAGATGTAGCCGAGCACGGTAGTGAGCGCTACGCGGATGACGGCGAACCGCAACGGAGTGCGCGTATCGCGCAAGGCGTAGTATGCCGAGGAATACAACCGGCCCATGGTCGACGCCAGCAGCCCGAGCGACGAACCCGCAAGAATGCCCCACACGTAAACGGCATCGCGATGTGTAAATCGCCCGGTCTGTAGAAGTCCCCCCGCTATCAGGTCCCCGAAGGCCAAAAACGCCGCCGCCGAAGGAACAATGAAGAACGCCATGTGCTTCAGTCCCGATTCAAGCCGCGCCCGCAGCGCCTCCGCGATCTCTTCGCTGGTCCCCGTCGCGCTCGACATCACCGGCAGTTCCGCCGCCGACACCGACATTCCGAACAGGCTCACCGGCAGGACATAAATGATCTGGGCGTTCATGAGCCCCGTCACGGCGCCGGTGGGCAGCAGGCTCGCCAGCAGCGCATCCACGTAGGCGCTGATCTGCACCACGCCGCGGCTGACGAACACGGGTCCGAAGTTCTTCACCACTTCCCGCACGTGCGCGGAGTTGCGGTCCAGGTGGAAATAAAGTCCCCGCGCCAGGCGCAACACAACAGGCGCTTGGATGGCGAACTGGAGCAGGCTGCCCGCCACAGAGCCCCATGCCAGCGTCACGGCAAGCTCCGTGGGTGTCGAACGCCAACCGAACAGCAGCATCGTCGCGATCATGGTTCCGCTCCACACCACGGGCGCGGCATAGGGCAGGAACAGCTTGCGGTGCGAATTGAGTATCCCAAGGCACCAGGCGGAAAGCACAAGCAATCCCGCTCCCGGGAACAGCACGCGGACCAACCGGATGGTGAGTTCGCGTTTCTCACCCGTGAAGCCCGGCGCAATCAGGTCAATCAGCAGCGGCGTAATCAGGACGCCGATCAGGCAAATCGCCGAGACAGCCAGCAGCAGCATGGAGCCGACAGCTCCCGCCACCTTGCCGGCCTCCCGCTCATCCCCCTCCGCCAGCAGCCGCGCGTACACCGGGATGAAGGATGCCGAGAGCACTCCTTCACCGAAGAGGTTCTGAAGAAAATTCGGGATGCGGAACGCCTGGTTGAATGCATCGGCGGCGTCCGAGCGGAGACCGAAATAGTGGGAGAACACCCGCAGGCGGACGAGGCCGATGATGCGGCTCAACAGAATGCCCGCCGCCACCAGCGAGGCGAGCCGCGCCGTGCTCTCGCGTTTCCCGGGGGGTCCGGTCGAAGTCATGAACTCTCATTGTCAGACATCGGGTTGCCCCCGTGGGCTTTTTTGTGAGATAGGAATAGAGAACCATGCGTCTCTTTTTTTCTCTGCTCCTGCTTGCCTGGTCCCTTCCGGCTCAGAAGAAAACCGTCTTCCTGATTACGGACGCCGAGGGCGTGGGCGGGGTGTGCCGCCAGGATCAGACCGATCCCAAGGATCAGGAAATGCGCCAATTGCTCACCGGCGAAATCAACGCCGCCGTCGACGGCTTCCTCGCCGGCGGGGCGGACGAGGTGCTCGTCTGGGACGGCCACGACGGCAGCCAGACCCTCTCCACCCTCACCATCCATCCCAAGGCGAAGCTCCTCATGGGCGCGATGGGACCCTCCATGCTGATGGAGCGCCGGTTCTCCGCCGTTGCCTATGTCGGCCAGCACAGCAAGGCCAACATCCGCGGCGGCATCATGGCGCACAGTTATAGCTCGCTCGGCATCCAGAACATGCTGCTCAACGGCAAGCCCGTGGGGGAGATCGACGTCATCGCCGCCATGGCCGGCCATTTCGGAACTCCGGCCATCATGCTCAGCGGAGACCGCGCGGCGGCCAACGAACTGCATGAGATCGTGCCGGATGCCGAACTCGCCGTGGTCAAGGAGGGCTTGGGGCGTTATTCGTGCATCAGCCTGTCGGCACCCGCCGCGCGCGACCTGGTCCGCGAAAGCGCCCGCCGCAGTGTCGCCAGGATCGGTTCCATCAAGCCCTACACCGTTCCCGGACCGGTCACCCTGCAAATCGAGTACACCACCCGCAATTCACTTCCGGTGGGCGCCGAACTGCGCGCCGGAGCCGAGGTGCTGGATGACCGCACCATCCGCTTCAAAGGGAAGGATATCCTCGATGCCTGGACCCTCTACCGCGCCCGGTAGCAGCCCTCACTGGAGACGTTTGGGTACGATCTTCCCTGCCCACGCACCTGGCCCTTACCTGCCACAGGTACTAAGCCGCATTTTTTGTACTGGTTTAGGTGAAGATCGCGCGAAACAGTTTGCTTCCTCCCTGTTTCCGTGGTAATAAGGAAGTAGGTCGTCCTAAACCAGGGGTTGCGGATTCCCTGGAACCAAGTTCCCCGGCCTTCCGTTATTTCCTATAG
>JADLBG010000312.1 GCA_020847895.1 Bryobacterales bacterium | reverse complement strand
GCACGGCCATGGCGGAGAGCATCATGAGAATGGTGAAGGCGACGATGAGCTCGATGAGCGTCAGGCCGCGTTGATTCTTCCTACGAACCATTCACAACTACTCCACGGTTACGGTGGCCGCCGGAAGAGGCGCCGGGATGGGGAGATTTTTCGAATTCTTCAACCCGAACTCTTCCAGCGTGACCTGGGAACTTCCTTTGCCGACGCCCTGGAAGCGGAACATGACGAGCGGGCCGGAGGAGTTGACGCCGCCGGAACCCGGCAGGCGGCTCATCTCGACACGGGCCTCGCCCAACTCGCCGTTGATGACCGGCGTAAAGTTCAACTTCTGCCCGTCGGGCGAGAGGGCGTTGCCGCGCACGACTTCCGTCAGCTTGAGCACTTTCGGATCGTACTTCACGCGCATGGGCGCGGAAAAGAGGTCCGATCCATGATTCACCTGCAAGACGACCATGACGTTCTGGTTGACCTTGCCGAGGAGTTTCGCGGGGGCGAAACTCAATTCTGCGGGATTGGCCGGTGGGGCGGGAGGAGGAGCGGGCGGCTTTTTTTCCGCCGGCGGAGGAGTTGTGGGAGCGGTCGCACCCGGAGCGGGGGTTGCCGGAACCGGGGTTGCCGGTGCGGGTACCGGAATCACGGCAGGGAGAACAGCAGCCGGCGTCTTCGGCGCGGCGGGCGCGGGCTTGGGAGCGGGCGGCGCAGGCGGTTTGGCGGCTTCTGTTTCTTCTTCGCGCGGTGCATAGTGCAGCCGGACGGTTGCATCGCTGCCGGCCGAAATGCCACGCAGATTGGAAGGCGTGATCTCGGGCGAACGGATGATGTGAGGAACGAGGAAAATGACGAGTTCGGTTTCGGTCTTCTCTTTCACTTCGCTGCTGCCCAACAGCCACTTGAGGATCGGAATATTATGAACGCCCGGCACGCCGTTCTCGGTCAGGGTGTCGGTGAGGCTCTGCAACCCGCCGAGCAGATTGACTTCGCCCTCCCTCATGCGGATGTCATGGATGATTTTGCGCTGGCCGATGACCGGCTGCTGCAATCCGCCGATGTCGATGCGCTCGCGGACGGTGGAAAGCTCGAGTTCGACGTGGAGGGAGACTTCCTTTGGGCCGTGGACCTTGGGGACGATGTCCACATTGACGCCGACTTCGGCGAATTGGAACTGCGTGCTGACCAGTGGGCTGACGCCGGCTCCGACGGCTCCGAAGCCGGGTTGGAAGCTGCCCGAGGCGAAGGGAATCTTGTCGCCCAGCCGCAGAGAGGCCTTCTGTAGCTCGACGGCACGCACCTGTGGGGCCTGGAGCACGCGGCCTTCGCGGTTGCTCAAGAGGGCTTGAAAGATCGCGCCGGGGAGGGTGATGGAAAAGTCATTCGTGGAGATATGACCGACCTGCGCCAGGGAGATTGCACTGGAGGTGGGAGTGGTTCCAGTTCCGGTGGCCGGAAGTGGGGAGCCGGTGATGGAGCCGGTTGTACCATTTGTACCGGTTGTGCCGGTTGTACCCGTAGTCCCGGTGTTTCCGCTGAGCACCGGGTTTCGAGGCGTGAAATTCACGGGCATGCTGACGCCAGGGGTTCCCCCGAAGGCGAGGCCCGCGCCGAGCGTGCGGCTGAGTGTCTTGCTGATCTCCATCACCACGACATCGACGACGACTTCGGACTTCGGCTTATCGAGGTCATGAATCAACTTCTCGGCCAGGGCGACCTGATCCACCGTTCCGCGAATAATGATAACGTTCTGGCCGTTGTAGGTGAACAGGCGGCGGACTTCGGTGACGGCGCGGACGGCAGTGGCGATTTCCTGCAATTCCTGGACGGTGGTGGTGTTGGTGAGATAGAAAGTCTTGACCACCATGTCTTCGTAGTCGCGGCGCTTGGTGACGTTGTCCTGAGTGACGAAAATGGTGTTGTCGCTGAGCGGCTTCCAGAAGCTTTTCGTCTGGATGGCTACGAAGTCGAGCGCTTGCTCGAGGGTGGCATTTGTGAGGTCGACGAAGAAGTTGCGGCCAGTGGGCTGATATTCGGAATCGAAGATGACGTTGATGCCGGCGAGCTTGGCGATGGTTTCAAAAAGGATCCGCGGCGGCTGGTTGCTCATCTTGAGGGTGATGGGCGTATGGGAGATGGGCTTGAGTTCGGGGGGGCCTTCGAGGGAATCGATGCGCTGTTCAATTTCCTTCTTTTCCTCTTCCGCCGGTGTCAGACCTCGGTCTTTCGCGTTGGGCGTTTTTTTTTCCCGGTTGATCATCTCGAGGGTACGGCGGATTTCCTGGTCCGCAATGATAGAGGAGGGATCGATCGAGTAGGCTTTCTGGAACTCGAGCAGGGCCTCGTTCAATTGTCCGGCAGCCCGCGCCTTTTGTCCGTTGTTGACATGCAGTTGGCCGGCCTGGAAGCGGACGCGGCGAGCCGCCATCTGGTAGGCGACGTTCGAGGGATCGTCGAGCATGGCTTTCTCGTAGAAGTCGAGCGCCTTTTCCCAATCTTTTTTCACCTCGGCCAGTTTGCCGTCTTTGTAGAGCTTGTCGCCTTTGCGGCCGGCGAGGGCGGGCGCACCCGCCAGCGCCAGCACCACCGCCAGGGTTGCCAGGCTTCGAACCAGATTTCGCATCTTATTCATTCTGCAAGTGCATCTTAAGGATTCCGGAGCATGAAACCGCCCCGCTGGCGGAGGAGTCCGCCCTCATAACGCATTGACGATGATCGTCTTAGAAGCGTGGATAGAATTTTGGACGAGGAGGACTCAGGAAGCACTTTTGCTATGTTAGCGTACCATAGGAATTGCGACACATGGCCAAGTCCCAGACCTCCGGAATCAAGATTCTCTCCGACAACCGTCAGGCGGGTCACAACTATTTTCT
>JADLBG010000311.1 GCA_020847895.1 Bryobacterales bacterium | reverse complement strand
TCAGCCGTCCAGTCTACGGTCTCCCTCTTTTCATTCTGGCTCTTTTCTGTCTGTATTTCTTCCGGGACCCGGAACGGGTGACGCCGGAGGGGCCGTATGCGGTTTCGCCGGCGGACGGGAAGGTGGTAGCGATCAAGCAGGAGAACGGAGGGACGCGCATCTCTATTTTTCTGAATGTGTTTGACGTTCATGTGAACCGTTCGCCGATTGCCGGGCGGGTCACCAGTGTGGAGTACCACAAGGGAAAATTTCTGGTGGCGAGCAGGGAGCAGGCCTCGGCGGAGAATGAAATGAATACGATCACCGTGGAAGGCGGCGGGTCGAAGGTGATTTTCAAGCAGATCGCGGGATTGATTGCGCGGCGGATCGTCTGTTGGAAGAAGACGGGGGACAATGTGGGGCTTGGGGAGCGGATCGGGCTGATCAAGTTCGGCTCGCGTGTCGATATCTGGTTGGGACCCGAGTGGACGATCGCCGTGCGTCCGGGGGAGCGTGTGCAAGGCGCCTCCTCGATCCTGGCGAAGAAAGAGCATTAACGTGGGCAAGATCAACCTACCCGAGCAACTGATTGATCAGCAAAGCCGGCGCCCGCGCCGGGCGGCATACGCGTTGCCGACGCTGTTCACGGCTGGAAACCTATATCTGGGATTCCTCGCGATCCTGAAGAGTTTCGAGGGAACGCTGGCGGTGCAGGGCGGACTGGCAGGGAGCGTTCCACAATTCGAGGTGGCCGCCAAAGCAATTGGGATCGCGGTACTGCTGGACGGGCTGGACGGGCGCATCGCAAGGCTGACGGGGACGGAGAGCGAGTTCGGGCGAGAGATGGATTCGCTGGCGGACGTGATCTCGTTCGGGCTTGCGCCGGCGGTGCTGGCGTACGCGTTTGGAGTGCAGTTTGTGGATTTCACATCTGATCCAACGATTCGCGACATGCTGGTGAGAGCGGGCGTTTTCCTGTGCTTCCTGTTTCTGCTGTGCAGCGCCTCGCGGCTGGCGCGGTTCAATATTCAGACGAACCCGGTGCCGAAGAATCCAGGGCGGCCGGGACGGAAGTATTTTGTGGGGCTGCCGACGCCGGCATCGGCGGGGATGGTGGCGGCGGTGATCTACGCGGCTGATTGCGTGCCGATTCGCGGTTGGCCGGTGGCGGCGCTGTGGTTGGCGCTGATGGGATTGCTTTCGTTTCTGATGGTTTGCACGTGGCGCTACCGCAGTTTCAAGGATCTGAACCTGGTGCGGCCGAGGTCGACGCTGACCGTGGTGTTGCTGGGGAGTCTGATTTACCTGGTGTGGAATTATTCGCAGCCTGTGCTGCTGGCGATGGCGACGACATATGTGGGGAGCGGCATCGTGGTACGAATCGGAGGGATCATCCGGCGGCTGTTGCGGAAGCATCACGCACCGCCGCGTCCGCATGAGCTTCCGGGTTGATCGAAAAGATATGCATTCACCATCCGTGGCAATCGTGGGGAGCGAAACGCTGCTCGGCAAGGACGTACGGGAACTGATCCGGGAGCGCGGGCTCGAGGTACGCGTGCAACTGATCGGGGCCGATGAAGAGGAGACGGGGAAGATCACCGAGGAAGGCGATGAAGCGGTGGTGATCACGCCGTTGGACAAGACGAACCTGGCCTCGGCGGACGTTGTCGTGCTGACGGGGAGCGCGGCCAGCAGCCGGAAGGCATGGGAGCTGACGGGGGCAGGGAAGGCTCCGGTGGTGGACGTGACGCGGGCTTTGGACGATCTGCCGCCGGCGCGGATTCGGGCTCCGCACGCCGAGCGAGGCGTGGTTGAGGGCGGAGGGTCTCCACTGATTGTGGCTCACCCGGCGGCGGTGGCGCTGGCGATGTTTTTCGGGCAGTTGGAGGGCAAGTTCGGCGTACGGCGATCGCTGGTGGAGATCTTTGAGCCGGCTAGTGAACGAGGGCAGCAGGGGATTGACGAGCTGCATCAGCAGACAGTGCGGCTGTTTTCCTTTCAGAGCCTGCCGAAGGAGATTTTTGACGCGCAACTGGCGTTCGCGCTGCTGGCGCGGTTTGGGGTAGAGTCGCCGCACAGTCTGGAATTGATGGAGACGGCGGTGGAGCGGCACCTTGCGTCACTGCTGGCGGGGCGGGCGAGCCGCACTCCCATGCCGTCGTTGCGGCTGGTGCAAGCGCCGGTATTCCACGGATATAGCATATCGGCCTGGGTGGAACTGGAGGAGGAAGCCGGGGAGGAAGCGGTGCTGGGAGCACTGGCGGCGGACAGGATCGATATTCGAGCGGCGGCGGAGGATGCTCCGACGAACGTGGGAGCGGCGGGGACGGATGGGATCATCGTGGGGAACGTGCGGCGCGACCGCAACATTCGACGCGCATTCTGGTTTTGGATTGTGACGGACAACCTGCGCATGAGCGCGGGGAACGCAGTGGAGCTGGTGAAGCAGATATGCGCTGTGTGACGCTGCCGGCGGCGCTGTGGGGGGTGATGTTCACTTCGTGCGGGTATCACGTTTCCGGCCATGCGGATGCGCTGCCGAAGAGCATCAAGACGATAGCGGTTCCGGCGTTCGGGAACAACACGACGAGGTACCGGCTTTCCGACCGTCTGCCGCAGGCGATCACGCGGGAGTTCATTTCGCGGACGCGGTACCAGGTGGTTCCGGACGTGAACAGCGCGGACGCGATTCTGCAAGGGTCGGTGGTCAATGTGCTGTCGTTTCCGACGACATTCGACACGCGGACGGGTCGCGCGGCGGGCGTGCAGATCAACGTCTATCTGAACCTGAATCTGACGGAGCGGGCGACAGGGAAGGTGCTGTATTCGAATCCGAACATGGAAGTGCGCGAGCGCTATGAAATCAGCATCGATCCGCTGGCATACTTTGAAGAGAGCGAAACGGCGCTGGACCGGCTGAGCAAGGAAGTGGCCGGCGCGGTGGTGTCGCGGGTGCTCGAGACGTTCTGATGACGCCGCAACAATTTTTGGGACAGATCAAAACGAAGCCGGGAGCAGTGTATCTGTTTTTGGGGCCGGAGATGTACCGGCGGCGGGTATGCCGGCGGATGCTGATGGAGAGATTTCTGCCGGCGGAGATGCGGGAGGAGGGCGTGTCGCGGCATGACCTCGAAGAGGCGACGCTGCGGGACGTGCTGGATGACGCGAGTTCGTTTTCGCTGTTTGCGTCGAAGCGGGTGATCTGGGTATCAGGCGCGGAGGCTGCGGTACCGCGGGGGACGGCCAAGGATGAGGACAATCCGGGGCATGCGGCGCTGGCGGCGTACGTGCGGAACCCGGCGGCAGACACGATCGTGGTGTTCGATAGCCGGCGATTCACGTTCGACAACGAGGATAAGTCGAAAATGGACCGCCTGCGGAAGTTTTATGCGGTGATTCCGGACGTAGTGGAGTTTGCGCCTTACACACCGGAGGAAGCGCGGAAAGCGGCGGGGGAGATGGCAGCGCGGAGCGGGCTGGAGATTCATCCGGCGGCGCTCGAGACGCTGGTGGAATCGCTTGGGAACGACGCGGCGCGGTTGGCGAGCGAGATCGAGAAACTAGCCCTGTTTACGGGCGGGAAGCGGGCGGTGACGGAGGAGGACATCCTGAGGATGGCTCCCGACGCCCGGTCGACGACGATTTTCGCCTTGGTGAACGCGCTAAGCCAGGGGAACCGAGCGGTGAGTCTGGATCTGCTGGAGACGCTGGTGCGGGAGGGGGAATACCTGCCGCTGGCGATCACGTTTCTGGCGGCGCAATTCCGGTTTGCGCTGGCGGCGAAGGAAGAAGGTCTGCGTTCGGCGCAGCAGGTGCAGGGGCACTTCAGCAAGCTGGGGGTGGCGATGTGGCCGTCGCGGGCGCAGCAGGTGATGCAGACGGTGAACACGTTTACGCGGCAGAAGCTGGAGCAGGCGGTGGTGGAGCTTTACCGCGCGGATAAAGCGCTGCGGGACCGGAGCCCGGATGACCGGATCGTGATGGAGCGACTGGTGCTGGCTCTGACGAAGTAGACTGATGGGATGAAGCAAGCTGCGTTCGCGCTGTGTCTATGGGCGGCGGTTGCCGGCGGGGCTTATTCGCAAGGGAAAGGCAAGGGGCATGGCAAGCCGGCGGGCGGATCGACCGCCACGGTGGAGTTCGGGTTCACGGCCGGGGACCGGCGGGTGTTGCATGAGTATTTCGAACCGGGAAGACAGGGGCTGCCGCCGGGACTGGCGAAGCGGGAACGGCTACCGCCGGGATTAGAGAAACAGCTTCGGCGAAACGGACAGCTTCCGCGGGGATTGCAGAAGAAGATCGTGGCATTGCCGCCGGATCTATCGGGCAGACTGAGTCCGCTGTGCGGAGACTGCCGGCGCGGGGTGGTGGGGCGGCTGGCGATTATCTGGAACTCGAGATGCGGAGTTTGAAGCCCATTTGGGTGAAGGCGCGGGTGAGGTTGCCGCGGGCGGTGATGAGGTTTTCGATGGCGGCGTTCACCTGGGTGTTGTCGGGGTGGTCGTCATTGATAAGGTCGCCGAGATGGTTTTCGGCCTTTTCGACACCGCCGCGGAGGTCGATGAGCTGATCGCGGTATTCGCGGACGATGGAGCGGATCTGTTTCGTCTGGCCGTCGGAGAGTTGTAGGTCACGGACGATGGGGGAGTCCCACCAGGGGAAGAAATCGCGGTTGGGTTGGGCGGAGGCTACGGGGGCCAGGTAAAGAAGACAGAGAGCCGCGGATACACACGGATGAACGCGGATGTTGCGGATTTGCTTATTGGGCAGCATGGGTGGCCTTTTTGTTTTCGGCGAACAAGCCGTGGACGGGTTGGAAGGCGGCGGGTTCGGAGGTGTAGACGGTCTGATAGATTTCGGTCATGAGTTGGGCATCGGTTCTGGAGGGTGGAGGGGTGGCGGGGGTCTTCCAGAGAGCGGCCACGAGCACCATGGCAAGGGTAGCGGCGGCCGGGGCCCATTTGAGGAGCAAGGGGAGACGGGCGAAGACCTGTTCCTCGGCATTGGGAGCGGCCGAGGCGGCCATGGTGAGGATGAGGCCTTCGTTGGAGGGATGGGGGCGTTTTTTCCAGAACTGCCAGCGGCGGGAGCGGAGGCGGTCGAGGCAGGTGTTGACGGCGATGCGGGTGAGCCACCTGGCAGGATCGTCGATGGGGGTGGAAGGATTCTGTAAGGCCTTGTGGGCTTTGAGGAAAACGTCCTGGGTAGCGGAATCGGCGTCTTCGCGATCCTGGAGGAGGCGGTGGCAAAGCAGAAAGATTCGCTTCTGCTCGGCCAGAACCCATCCTGCGAAGTCTCGAAGATGGGCGGGGCTCCCGGTTTCCACGGCCAGCGGTTCAGCCATCACGCCCATCATCATATCGGTGATGACGGGAAGTTTCGAGAGAGGTTTACAGAATTTTGGCAGGCCTAGGTGAGCAGCTTGGAGCCGGATGGCTCGGAGAGAGTCTTGCTGAAGATGGAACAGGCTTTGGCGAGCTGGCCCAAGTCGCCGCCTTCCTCGACCGTGAGTTCGTGCTCAACCCAGTTGGAGAGGGGGATGTTGCGGAAGAAGAGACGTTCCTGGAGAATCATGGATTTCTTATTGAGGAACAAGGACTTGCTCTCTCTCATGTAGTGCCGTTCCTCGACGCGGAAATCGCCCAGGAATTCGTTGAGGCTTTCGCGGCGGGCGGACTCTTCGGTAGCTTTGATCTTCTCGACGAGCACCTTTTCCTGGGAGTCGATGGTGGCCTGAGCGGCGGCAAGGACTTCGCGTTCCCTGGCAATGGCAACTTCCATCCGTGCTTGCATAATATAGAACGACAGGAGCGCCGAACCAGCGGCGACAAACACGGGCAGGAGAATCCAGATGATTGATTCCATAACCAGTACCAAGATCGGCAGGTACTATGCAGAGCTTTATACCGGCTTTCATGCTTGCCGCTATGTGGCGGTGTTTTTTCTCGCGATGATGCTTCCGGCGCAGCAGTTCGATTTGTTGATGAAGGGGGGAAGGGTGGTGGACGGGTCGGGGAATGCCTGGTATGAGGCGGATATCGGGATCAAGGGCGGCAGGATTGAGGCGATTGGGAAGTTGGACGGGGCAACGGCGGGGCGGACGCTGCAACTGCACGGGGAGGTAATCGCTCCGGGGTTCATCGACATGATGGGAACCAGCAGCATTCCGCTGCTGCTGGATGCGGAGAGCGGGACGAGCAAACTGAGGCAGGGGATCACGACGATCATGGCGGGGGAAGGCGGGTCGGCGGCTCCGCAGACGGCGGCGACGTTTCCGGCGGAGGCGGCGGCAAAGGGGTACCGCTGGTCGACCTATGCGGAGTACAACGCGCTGCTCGAGAAGAAGGGAATGGCGCTGAACGTGGTGCACAACGTGGGGGCGGCACAGGTGAGGCGGTGTGTGATCGGGGATAAAGATGTGGCTCCGACGGCGGAGCAGATGGAGCAAATGCGGCAACTTGTGGATGAGGCGATGAGGGCGGGAGCAGTGGGCTTTTCGACGGCGCTGATTTATCCGCCGGGGACGTACGCGAAGACGGAAGAACTGGTGGAAATGGCGAAGGTGGTGGGGCGCTATGGAGGGTTCTACTCGACGCACATGCGGAACGAGAGTTCGAAAGTACTGGATGCGATCCGGGAGTCGATTGAGATAGGGGAGAAGGGGGGAGTTCCGGTGCACATTTACCACTTGAAGGCGGCGGGAGAGGGCAACTGGCCATTGATGCAGAAGGCGATTGACATGATCGGCGCAGCGCGGCGGCGGGGCGTGGATGTGACGGCGGACATTTATCCTTACATTCGCAACGGGATCGGGTTGGGGTCGTTCATTCCGCCGCATTATTATGCGCAGGGGGCGAAGCCGTTTCTCGATACGTTGAGGGATGCGGGAGTGCGGGCGAAGATCCGGAAGGAAGTGGAGACGACGAGCGACTGGGAGAACTGGTATCAGCACGTCGGGCGGAATTGGGACAACGTGCTGGTGGCGCAGTTGTCGAGCAAGGAGGACAAGGCGCTGGAGGGAAAATCGGTGGCGGAGATTGCGCGCATCTGGAAAAAGGGGGAGTGGGACGCCTTTTTCGATCTGGTGTTGAAGGGGGCGAGCGTAAATCCGAAGAGCATGAACGAGGAGCAGAAGCACCTGGCGCTGCGGACGGAGTGGGTGAGCTTCTGCACGGATGCGCCGCCGACGGATATCCGGACAGCGACGGGGGCGCATCCGCGAGCGTTCGGGACGTTTCCGCGGATATTGGCGAAGTATGTGCGGGAGGAAAAGGTGATCAGTCTGGAGGCGGCGGTACGCAAGATGACATCGCTTCCGGCCAACCGGCTGCGGCTGTTCGACAGGGGGCGGATCGCGATTGGGATGGCGGCGGACCTGGTGGTGTTCGACCCGGAGCGGATTCAGGACACGGCTAGTTTCGTGAAGCCGCTATCGTTTCCGGAGGGGCTGCCCTATGTGGTGGTGAACGGGGTGTTGGCGATCGATCAGGAGAAGTGGACGGGGGCGACGCCGGGCAAGGTGCTGCGGCTAAAGAGTTCGCTTCAATAATTCAGATTTCCAGGATCCGGAGAGGGCGGCGCAGTCGGCGAGTTCCGCGGCGGCGGCGGGGTTAGTCTTCTCAAAGTGCATAACGTGGTGAGCGCGGGAGACCGGCCAGGCGGGGTGCGGGCGCTCGCGGAGTTCGAGCAGGCGGCCGGGTTGGACGTCGCCTTCTTCGAGGACGCGCAGGTACCAACCGGGGCGGCAGGAGCGGATCATACGGACGACGAGATCGGGGATGCGCCAGCGGCGGGCCTGTTTCCAGCAGGGCCTTCGAGGCTGGCTGACCTGGACGACGGCGGCGCCGAGGGAGTAGATGTCGCCGATGCAGACATCGGGTTCGGCCAGGCCGGAGACGGTGAAGTTTTCCCCGAAGGCTCCGGGCGGGAGCGGATGGGGGAAAATTTCGTCGCGCCAAAGAGGATAGTGATCGGCGCTGTAGACGAGGACGGCTTTGTCGGGTCCGCCGTGGTGCTGGAGATCGGCGTGCTCGTCTCCGGCGAGCCCTTCGCGGCTCATCCAGATGGGGCCGGGGACGAGGTCTTTGGCGGTTGCGGTGGTCCAGGGTTGATCCTGGGGGTCCGCGGCGCCGGGTTGGCCGTAGGAACGGACCGGCCCGACTTGAATGGAGGTGATAAGGCTCATGGGAAAGCTTCGCCGGTGAAGGTGTTCCAGGTAAGAGCGCGCTGCTCATTGGAAGCGGCGATGAACTCGCCGCAATCGAGGCGGAGGTCATGATCGGCCATGGTTGTGTTGAGCGCTTCGCAGAAGTGCGGCTGTTCGCTTTGCGGATCGCGGGAGGGCTGGAAGGAGGCGCAATTGACGCACATGCGGGAGACGGGGACGTAGCCCTGCTGCTGAAGGGAGTGGACCATCTTGACGAGGCCGCGGAGGAAGACGGCCTGCTCGCGGGCGTTGAGGGAGCGGACGGCGGAGGTGAGGAATTCGGGCCATGCGGCGGAGCCCGCGGCGATGTCTTCGCCGCGGGGTGTGAGGCGCAGGTCGACGGCGCGGGCATCGCGCGCGGAGCGCTCCTTCTGGAGGAGTTCCTTGCGTACGAGCGCGGAGACGGAATCGCTCACGGTGGGTTTGGTGAGCGCGAGTTCCTCGGCGACTTCAGAAACTCCGAGGGCGGCGGGACGCCTGCTCCAGAGGAGGGAAAGGATATGGGACTGGGTCGGGGTGAGCCCGTGCTCGCCGGCTTCGGTCCAGCCCTGGTGTCTGAGAATCAGCGCGATCTTGGAAAGGCCGGCGAGCAGCCGGGTCTCGACGCTATGATCAACGATCGGCAGAGTTGCCTCCATGCTATTGAATCCCCTTGGACAATGATTCAAACTTTATGTTTTGAATTCCGTACTTTTCAGAGTCTTTATAATCGAAATGCCACCATTCCGCATCGTAGACGCGAAAGCCCTGGGCTTCCATGGCACGGCGGAGAAGTTCACGGTTCCAGCGAGCCAGAGACGTGCCGCCCGGATAGTCCGGATAGGAACGCTCTGACATTTCATCATATCCGCCCGTCATCTGGAGCGGCTTGCCAGTCTTGAGGTCGTAGAGGGTGAGGTCGACGGCGCATCCGCGGTTATGGCGGGAGCCCTTGGATGGGTCGGCGACGAAGATATGTTTGTCTTCGGGAGTAGCGTCCCAGAAGATTTTGGTGACGTACCAGGGGCGGTAGGCGTCGTGGATGAGGAGCCCGAAGCCGAGTCTCGAGAGTTCGCGGTGGGCGCGGAGGAGGGCTTCGGCAGCAGGGCGCTGAAGGAAAGCGCGGGCTTGCGTGTAGAGGGGGACTCCGAGGAAGTTAGTGGCGCCGGCGTAGCGGATGTCGAGTTTGATGGCGCGATCGAGCGTGCGGAGTTCGATCAATTCCAGAGGGCGGAAGGGGCCTTTTTCCGAGGGGGGCGCGGCGGAGAGGGCGGCTTCGCGAAGCGCTTCGACGGGTTTGACAGGGGTGATACGGAAAAAGCCGTTCTCGCCGGGAGAGGGGCGTTTGGGAAAGAGAACTCCCCCGACCACGGCGCCCTGCCAGGTAAAGGTCAAGGTTTCACCATCGTACAGTCCCCACGCGGGGAAACGAAACACGCCAGGACTCACTTGCTCCAATGGATAGTAATCGTACCACTCAATGAGTACGGTGAGTTTGCCGTCCCTTTCGAGCACATAAAGGATGTCGTGGTCCCATCCATATTCGCCGAGGTAGGGGCTCCATTCCGCGGGGCAGGGAGCGGGGCGAAGGTTGGGGCGGCGTGTGAGGAGGCGGGGCCCGTCCTGGAGGGCGTTCGGGCGAGGGATGAGGCGGAGTCCGAAGCCAAGGCGGCCGTCGGTGATAAGGTCATTTTCCGCGCCGGCGCGCAATTCCTGTGTAGGGCCGCCGCGAAGGGGAGTGAGGTAGAGGCGCCGGGCGCGGGCGGCGAGTTCGATGGCCTGCTCGCCATCGCCGTAGAGTCCGGCGTAGGAAGAGGATTCCTCGGGGGTGAGGGCGGTGGTTTGGGGCGGGTCATCGAGGGGAAGGCGGCGGCGGGCCTGGCGCATCCAGTGGAGGGCAAGCCGGGAGATTCGCGAGGTGACGGGGTTGACGCTATCGAGGTTGGCGATGACAACGGCTCCGAGTTTGTCGCCGGGGATGGCGCGCAGGGCGGTGGAGAATCCGTAGATGGCTCCGTCGTGAGAGACGGCGCGCTGTCCGTCGAGTTTGCCGAGGGCAAAGCCGAGGCCGTAGCCGCCGCCGAATTGCGGATCGTACATTTTGCGGAGGGTGGCAGGGGACAGCAAGGGGGCTCCGTCGCGGAAGAGGGCGGAGAGGAAGAGGCCGAGGTCAGTGGGGGTGGTGTAGAGATTGCCGGCGGGAGCGATGCCGAGATCGAAGCGGGGGGCATCGAACTGGCGGCCAGCATAGGTCCAGAGGAAGGCCCTGGCAAGGTGCGGGGCCATGTCAGCCGGGAGGATGAACGCGCTATGGTTCATGGACAAGGGAGCGAGGACGGAGTCGTGAATGAGGCGGGCGAAGGGGACGCCGGTGACATGCTCGAGGACGCGGCCGGCGACGGCGATGCCGGCGTTTGAATACTTGGTGTGGCGGCCGGGTTCGTAGACGAGTTCGGTTCGATTGAGGCTGCGAACGGTGGCGGCGAGGGAGTGGTAGGAGGGGTCGAAGTAATGGCCGAGGGGAGGCTCGCGGACGAGGCCGGAGCGGTGAGAGAGGAGGTGGCGAAGGGTGATGGGTTTGGAGAAGGGGTTATGGGGCTGGAAGTCAGGAAGGTATTGGGAGACCGGCTTGTCGAGATCGAGGACGCCTTTTTCCACCTGTTGCATCACGGCGATGGCGGTGAATAGTTTCGATAGTGAACCGGCGCGGTAGAGGGTATCGGGGGTTGCGGCTCCGGAAATGCCGGTAAAGACCGTGCGCCGGCCGTCGACAAGGGCCGCGGTGATGAGCGGGATGCCGTGCCGGCCGCGCTCGGCCTCGACCATGGTTTGAATCTTGCGGAACACCTCATCGTACTGAGCAGGCGCAGGGATGGCCGCGGCGAGCAGTAGAATAGGTGTCCAGAGATTCAGACTACGGGAGGGACGCAAAGTCCAGCGTAGCATCCCGTGCGCGGAGCGCGCGGAAGGGCCGGAGGCAAGACGGTACGTCAGGACGCACTTGCTGGATGAAGGGAGCCGACCGGAGCCGATGACGGCAACCGTAGCGAAACGCAAGGCGTAGCCGTGAGGCGAAGCCGAAAGCTTTTGGCTGCGGTGGCACGAACCAGAAGGGAGAAAGCGCAGGCTGCGCAGCCTGGGGTTGCGGGGACGCATGCTGAAGGCGGCAGGGAATTCCCGGGGAGCCTGGCGCGTGGCCGGGACCGGGAGCCTGCACACCGCGCTGTCGAACGCGAGACTACGCCGTCACGGCTTTCTGATGCCATCGGATCTGGCGAGTAGTTAGAACGCTTGTTTCAACCGCCGGATGCGGAAAACCGCACGTCCGGTGGTGTGGGAGGGTGACGGGGCGCAATCCCCGTCACTCGACCCGATCTGTGAACTGGGCCTAGCCGCTGACTTCCGCCCAGAGGCCGAGTTGCACGCAGGAGTTGAGGGGCATATCGGGAATGCCGAGGGCGAGGCGGGTGTGTTTGCCGCGATCGCCGAAGACGGAGACGAGGAGGTCAGAGGCTCCATCGAGCACCTTGGGGTGATCGCGGAAGCCGGGGGCGCAGTGGACGAAGCCCTCGAGGCGGACGATGCGGACGATTTTTTCGAGATCGCCCGCGGCGGCTTTCACCTGGGCGATGGCGTTGAGCGCCGCCTGGCGGGCGGCCCAATATCCTTCTTCGATGTTCACCTCGCCGCCGAGGCGGCCGGGCCAGAGCATGAGGTTGTCCTTCCAGGGCAGTTGGCCGGAGGTGACGATGAGATTGCCGGCGCGGACCCAGGGCTCGTAATTCCCAACAGCCTTGGGAGG